>JAJFLR010000072.1 GCA_021772565.1 Opitutales bacterium
CTGTCTGTATCGAGGCTAAAAAAGTCATGGATCGCCACGTCGCGCTGCTCCTCGCGATGACAAAGTAAAAACCTAATTGTCATTGCGAGCTCTGCAAAAGCAGAGTGTGGCAATCTATCTGACTAACGTCTATTGATTGCATACACTGACTTATTTCGGAAATTTCTTATGGCAGATGCTATAACCAAACTGAAATTAGATTTTTAATCGATGCAGTAGAGTCGACTACTCACCGCGCGTAAGCTCTAGAATGCGATCGCTCAGTCGCCCGCGAAAGAATTCTCGTCTTAATCGAATTTGTATCAGCCCTACAGGATGAGATTGTTGTGGGATGGGTTCATCAATACCCAGCGCGTTGCACTGGGCTACAATATGTTGCACCTTCAGCGCATGAAATAAGAAATATTTTTGACAGAAATAGCAGAATGAAAATGTGGAGTTTGGAAACAATTGTTTATAATTACCATAACACGTTCACCGGATAACGTCTGATCTGCTTATCGGGTGTAACTAATCTTGCTGATGAATGAATAGATTCTCCGATCAACAAACGATCAAAAGGATCTTTATGATGCATCGGTAATTTTGACCATAGTAAAATCGCCTCAGTACTTAACTGTAATAAAATAAACCCACTTTGCTCAATGAATTCGGGTAGATTTTGCAGATCAATATCCATCTGAAGCTTCCCAATTCCAATCTTAATCTGGATTTCCAAAAGTGAAACCTGACTAACGCAGACAGTGGAATTTTTCGCCATGATTGCATTTTGTGCAGCAGCAGATAATTTTCCTACATCGCTCAAGCACCATAAAAACACATTGGTATCCAATAATAATTTCATTGTAAATTATTATTGTAGAAGAGATCCAATATTTCCTGCGACGGCTCATCAAAGTCATCTGCTATATCAATTTTTCCTTTCAAAAGTCCTAACCGCTTTTTCTTTGGCCGGTATTCGTCAGGTAATGGTGCTATCATAAAAGAAGGTTTATGATGTTTCATAACAATCGTACTTTCTCCGTTTTCAGCCAATTTAGCAAATTCAGACAATTTAGCCTTAGCTTCTGATAATTTTATTATAGTCATAATTTTTAACCTATATATTTATAAATATTAGTCAAATAATAATACTAAATATTAATCCATTGAGATGCAGGCATAATTTGCCTACATTGCCTGCATGAAATCAATTCAATATACTTTGCGAAAAGTTCCAGAACGGATGGATGCAGTGTTACGACGAAAAGCGCGCGAGAGTGGCCAAAGTCTTAACTCGGTTATCCTCGATATGCTGATGCACGAAACCAACTTACAAGGAGAGATGAAGCAATTTAATGACCTGGATTTTATCGCCGGTAGCTGGAAGGAAGATGCAGATTTCGATGCAGCACTGCAATCCTTTAACACGGTTGATGAGTCATTGTGGCGATGAAAGTCGCTCTGGAAACAAATGCTTATGTAGCGTTGGCCAGAGGAGAAACCTGGGCACTCGAACCAGTGCGTCGATCAGAGTCTGTTTTTCTTCCAGTAGTCACGTTAGCTGAACTAAGGGCTGGTTTTCTCTGTGGAAAGAAAACTGAAAACAATGAAAAAAATCTGACTAGTTTTCTGAATACTCCTCGCGTTGCGGTATCAGAAGTAAACGAAGAGACAACACACATTTATGCCCGTCTATTTACTTTCCTTCGTCAGCAGGGAAAACCTATTCCGACTAACGATCTCTGGATAGCCGCTTTAACAGTTCAAGAAAATGCTCAGCTACTGACTATGGATCAGCATTTTGATTATTTACCACAATTATCCATTTACAAATAAGCAGATTAGGTTAAACTTGATAAATTACACACTTCATTGTCAGTATTATAGAACATAATTTTTCATCTGTATTTCTTCTGTGGCTAAAATTATGACTTAACTTTAAGCAACGGCGCCTCAGCGGGAGATAAAAATTATAATTAAACAAATTGTCAGCGTCGAAAAATTTTATTAAAAGTTAATAACGCGTTATGGATAAGTAATGGAATCCAACGAATTAACCCTGACTCTGAAATCTGTTTTTAACTCAGAATTTAAACCCTCTGCGTCCTTGTCTAGCCATAGCTTCTAGCGACGGCTGATCTGCGCGAGAAAAAAATATATAACGTAAGGGCTTTTAAACTACGAAACACCCAAAATACACGAAAACTGGAATATATTTGCGAGCTTGTTATTCTCATTCGCTATGCGCAATCGTTGAGGTGTCATTTCATTCGGTAGCGGTTAGTTTTTGAATATTAAAAAAATTTCGCCACTGGAAAATGTGACTTGCCAAATCATTCTATATGAGTGATACTTTTCCCATAATGAATGCTACTGAAGTCATCGAAGTAATTAAATGTCTACCCGAAGAAGAAAAAAGTAAAATCGTTGAATTTGTACGTCATTTGCCCAATGAGAAAACTGTTGCTGCAATAAATGAACCGATCGACAATTTGCCGAGGTTTAACAGCGTCGAAGAGCTTTTCGACGACTTAAAAAATTGATGTTAACAATCATCCGCAAAAGTCGATTTAAGAAGGACTTTAAGAAGCTTCTTTCTTCAGGGAAAAATATCGAAAAACTTGCCGAGATTATTAAAACTCTTCAGAACGAAGAACAACTTTTAGAACGATATCTAGATCACAGTTTGATTGGTAATTATATCGGCTGCCGGGAATGTCATATAAGCCCGGATTGGTTACTGATTTATCAAAAAACAGAAACTGTTTTGATACTTGTGCGCACTGGTTCGCACAGTGAACTTTTTGGCTAATTATTAATATTAAATTTGGAGATGTCCCTGATACAAAATCGCGATCGACCGCAAAAGAATTCTCATCGTGATCGGATTTGCCTCAGCCTTACAGGCAGAAAATTGTTGGGTTGATTCATCGAACCCAGCGCGTTGCACTGGGCTATAATGTGTTGCGCCTTCAGCGCATGGGATTTTAGGTTTCGAGAATAAATAACCCCGAATGCGGATATGGATTTTTGTAACGCAATAGAGACGTTATGGTAGGGACGGCTGTCCCTAGCCGTCCGCGATTTCACATCATTGATTTTTTATAACTTGACAGATATGTATACATATATAATTTAATATGTATGTTAAGAACGACTATTTTACTTCCTAAGGACTTACAGGATAAAGCCAAACAGTTAGCTAGGACAGAAGGCATGTCATTAAGTGAGAAGGCATGTCATTAAGTGAATTGATACGACAACAACTGGAAAAGAAGATTGCCAGCAAAAGAAGTGCATCAAAGCGTAACGATGATTCCTTATTTCTTTGTATAAAAAAAATAACAGACGCTTCGACACCAACTGATTTGGCAAGCAACCACGATCACTATTTATACGATTAATGATTAAGCGTTTGTTTGTTGATACTGGAGCGATATTGGCAGCCAAGCTGAAACGTGACCAATATCACGAGATTGCAGCTAACGCCTGGGATGAACTTGCTAATAGTAAGAGTATTACCCTTGTTTCGACTGAGCATATTCTGGACGAAACGGTTACTTTGCGAGCTTAGCGGTTAATAATTGAGTTTATTTGACATTCTTTGAATCCATCTTATCTGGAATCGCATTTTCCCAAACACTTTTCAATTCTTCTGTATTCCAAACGACTTCTTTGTTAATTTGAGAAATAGAAATTTCAAATGTTGGCTCAGTAATCACATTTCCAATTTTTTGCCCAATGACTTTTTCTTTTTCAACAATTCCTAAAACTTTTTGCACATCATTTTTTCGAACGGCAACAACCACCCTGCCCTGACTTTCGCCAAATAATAATTCATCTGCTCTTAAATTTTTATCATTAGAATCTAAATCAATCTTTGCTCCAAAGGTAGTTTCTTCAGAAAATAACATTTCGCATAAAGCGACCAATAATCCACCTTCGGAAAGATCGTGTGCCGCCGTTACTAATCCTTGTGAAATAAGTTTACTCAAAACTTCATGCAGTCGTTTTTCCGCTTCTAAATTAATGATTGGCACAGCACCGGTTTTTAGATCGTGTATGACATTTAAGTAATAACTGCCACCAAGTTCATGCGGAAATCCGCCCAATAAAATTAAAGCTTCATCACCTTGTTTAACAGATTGTGTAGTAATATGCTTTTCATTTTTTATTAATCCAGCAACACTGACAACCGGCGTTGGATCAATTGCATGATCCGGTGTTTCATTATACAAACTAACGTTGCCGCCGACAACCGGAACATCAAAAAACTTGCATGCATCGGCCAGACCTTTGACGCATTCCTGAAACAGGTAAAACATTTCCGGATTATGCGGGTTGCCAAAATTTAAATTATCGGTCAGCGCTAACGGCTGTGCGCCGCTGCAAACTAAATTGCGTAAGCATTCAGCAACGGCGATCTGTCCACCTCGATATGGATTTAAATAACAGAATCGATTATTGCAGTCATTGGAGATCGCAATAAATTTTTCCAATCCATCACCCAACCGCAATCGAATAATACCGGCATCACTACCAGGAGTAACAACCGTTCCGGCCATCACCATGTGATCGTATTGCTTCCAAACCCAACGTTTTGATGCGATTGTTGGATGCGATAAAATTTTTGGCAATGCGTTGTGTAAAGTTTGTTCAGTAAGATCCGGTAAATTTTCCGATGTCCAGGCTTGTGCTATTTTTAGATGCTCCGGCTCTTTAGCCTCGCGATCATAAATCGGCGCATTGTCAGCGAGAGTTCCGGCATTCATCTTTGCAACAACTTGTCCCCCCTGTTTAACGACCATGTCCTTGCCATCAGTTACTCTACCAATTTCTACGGCATGCAAATCCCATTTTTCAAAAACTTTTATCAATTCTTCCTCTCGCCCTTTTTGTGCGATCACTAACATACGTTCCTGACTTTCGCTCAATAAAATTTCGTAAGCGTTCATTTTCGCTTCACGCTGAGGAACTTTGTTTAACTCTATTTCAATTCCAGCATTTCCCCGAGCTGCTGTTTCACAAGAGGAGCAAGTCAATCCGGCTGCACCCATATCTTGAATGCCAACAACCAGTCCATTGATAGCCATCATTTCCAGACAGGCTTCCAGCAAAAGTTTTTCCATAAATGGGTCGCCTTTTTGAACTGCCGGACGATCAGCCTTACTTTCTTCTGTCAAAACCTTTGATGCAAAACTGGCACCGCCTAATCCATCACGACCTGTCGAAGCTCCTACATAAAATACCGGATTACCTATGCCCGATGCTTTGCCAAGTTTTATCTGATCGTTGCGAACAATGCCAAGACAGAGAGCATTGACTAACGGATTACCCGAATAACATTTATCAAAATAAATATCACCGCCGACATTTGGAATACCGATACAATTTCCGTAATGAGAAATTCCGTGTACAACACCGCGAAAAAGTCGACGCACTTCCGCCGAATCGATATCGCCAAAGCGCAAAGAGTTTGTTACCAAAACCGGACGCGCTCCCATGGTAAAAATATCTCGGATAATTCCACCGACGCCGGTTGCCGCTCCTTCGAAAGGTTCAACAGCACTCGGGTGATTGTGCGATTCTATTTTAAAACAGATGCCCCAGCCGTCACCGATATCAATGACACCGGCATTTTCCTCACCGGCTTTAACCAAAACTTGGCCGATGGCCGCTTTGTCAGATTTTTCAGTCGGAAATAGACGCAGAAGCTTGCGAGAGTTTTTATAAGAACAATGCTCCGACCACATGACGCTGAAAATTCCGAGTTCGGTGAGATTAGGTTCACGCCCTAAAATTTTTTTTATTTTTTCATACTCATCAGATGTAATTCCATGGTCTTTGACCATCTCTTGAGTAATTTCAACATCTAACCCTGGATCGGGATTGAATAAAATATCTTCAGTCTTATGCATTACCGAATCTTTTTAGACAGGATGACAGGATGAACAAGGAAAAATTGCTTTGAATTGAATATTTATTAAATAATAATTTTCACTTTTAAATTGTTATTTGTTTAACTAAATTAATTTATTTTACTGAATTAGAATTAATATAAAATAATGGCAGTTCAATACCACACAGGAAAATTTCCTCCTAATAATATCGAATGGAGACGATTAATACCACTAATTGGTCCGGCGACTGCTTCTTTGGCTAGATATGATGGCACACTTCAATCCGTTCCTAATGCTAAACTACTTCTCTCACCACTTATAACACAAGAAGCTGTACTATCATCCAGGATTGAAGGAACCGTTGTAAATTTGGAAGAAGTTTTAGAATACGATGCAGATAAATCCGCTAGCAATTTAAATGAGAATAAGCGTAGTGAAATACCGGAAGTATGGAATTATAGAAAAGCGTTAATACATGCAACAAATATGCTAGATAAATTACCTTTATCTTTGCGCGTTGTTAAAGAATCGCATGCAATTCTTCTTAAAGATGTAAGAGGACAATTCAAGAGTCCCGGCAGTTTTCGTACTATACAAAACTTTATTGGGAACTCTGATAAAATTGAAGAAGCAAAATTTATTCCCATTCAACCCAATGTACTGATTGATGGATTGAATTGATGGGAGAATTTCATTAATAATGACTTTGAAGATATACTTGTTCAACTTGCATTAATACATGCCGAATTTGAATCATTACATCCATTTCTTGATGGGAATGGTCGAGTTGGGAGAATGATTATACCATTATTCCTAAAAACAAAAAATATACTTTCTTCTCCAATGTTTTATATGAGCGCATTTTTTGATAAAAATAGAGATTTATATATTGAGAAATTACGTCGAATATCAAGTCATGGAGAATGGACTGAATGGTGTAAGTTTTTCCTTGAAGGTATTCCGTATTCAAGCTGAAAACAATAATATCAAAGCACAGAAAATTTTAATACTAAATAATTCCATGAAGGAAAAAATTGTCGACTTAACACATTCACAACATGCAGTTCGTGCCTTAGACTTTTTATTTGAAATGCCAATATTTATAGGAAGATCTTTTATGTTGAGATCAAACATTCCTAAAGCAACTGCTAGTAGAATTATTAGATTATTACGTGACGAAAAATGGCTTGTAACTTTAAAGGAATCTCGCGGTCGTAGAAGTGCTATTTTTGCCTTTAAAGAATTTCCAAATATTTCTAATGTAAAAAAGTTGACCAAATTTGAGCCTGCATATAGATATAGAATTGGAGACTACAGAGTTTTATTCGATGTTGATACTGATAAACTCATAATAGGCAGAGTGCTTCACCGAAAAGATAGTTATTCATAACAACTCATCATGTCTATGACTAAGTTCACATTAGGTTTTCACTTTGTCATCGCGAGGAGTAAAAACACACGTTTCAGTTCCCAATAAACACTTCAAATTCAACAGAATCTTAACCGAATTGAGCTAATCTAGATACTATAAATTGTCGAATTTAGCTTTATCCACTTTTGCTAAATCCGCAGCTTTTAGTTTATCATTCCTGCAAAAATTGAGTACATTGCTGAGATATCTTTTCTCACTTTCAACCAAATAATCATCCAAACTCGACCATCTGTTTGGTTCCTTAATTCTCTTGGGTAAGTGATGAACATCAATTTCAGTATCTTTTGCGGCTGCGGTGATAGCAAAGACAACATTTGTCAATTCAGTCAAATTACCGGGCCAAATATATTTCATCATTATTTCTTCGGCATCGTAGGAAAACTCAATTTGAACAGTTTTGAAATGAGGATTTACTGTACGCAGTGTGATTTCTTTAATTAATAAAGGTATATCATCAACTCGCTCTCTCAATGGCGGAATTGAAATTGGCAAGGATGCAATTTTGAAGAAAAACTCATCTGAAATTTTTCCAGACTCCATTAAACTTTCCAGATTTTTGTCAGCCGAACAAATTAACCGGTAAGAATTATTAGCAGCGTGCAAGGCCTCTGATAATTTGATCTGAATATCAAGAGGCAAAACATCAATACTGTGGAGATAGATAGTGCCTCCATCAAATAGAGTTCCAGGTGCGCCTTCATCATTAAATAATGATTTTGTAAATGCTTCTGCTTCAATTTTTGCGCAGTTTATATATTTAAAAGGTAGCTCATTATATTTACTTTTACAATGAATGTAATGCGCTAACGATTTTTTACCCGTTCCAACTTCACCTTCAATTAAAATAGGAGTGCTCACGCCAATTAATTTATCAATTAATTTGTTGATTGATTGAATTTCTTCACTTTCTCCTACTAAAACATCACAATCGATTTCAGCTATTTCCTTTTCTTTTGCAGACATAGCAGCCTGCATCACATGTTGTGGAACATCAGCAGTCTGAGATTTTGAATCAACTGCTCGATTGATTGTTTTGACTAATTCATCTACCCGAAATGGTTTATGCAAAAAATCAAATGCGCCAAATTTCAAAGCCTGTACTGCAGTATCAGCAGTAGCAAATCCAGTCATCATAATAACAGTCGATTGCGGATCATAGGCTTTTATTTCTTTAAGTAGCGTGATTCCATCCATCGGTTGCATGGCAATATCGCAGAGAACTACATCAAATTTATTTTTTTTATAAATTTTCAACGCCTCTTGACCTGTCAAGGCAAACGCGCTGTTATGACCGACTGGGTTTATTACTGACTCCAGCATTTCATGAACGGCGGGAAGATCATCTACAATAAGTACTGAAGCCATTACTTGATGAGTATAAATTCAGATTGAATGCGTTACGTTAATAAGATTATTCTTAAATGTAAATTGCTAAATTAGATTGAGCGATTATTTATTTTGCTTTTTAAATTATTTTCAAAATTTCATAATGTATGAATTATTGGAATCCTTGTAAAACGACTGATTAAACTTTTAACCGACAACAGACGATAATTGAAAGATTGGCAGGAACATGGCCATTACAATTCCACCCACAACTATACCTAAAAAGCAAATTAGTAATGGTTCCATTAACGAAGTAAGTGCCTCAACCATAGTCTCGATTTCTGAATCATAAAAGTCGGAGATCTTGTCCATCATACCGTCCACATTACCAGTTTGTTCACCCGCTTTCGCCATATGTTTAACCATAGGTGGAAAATATTTATTGCCGGCGACGACTTCAGATAATTGCCCCCCTTGACTGATCTGACGAGTTATCTCAACGCAGGCAGATTCTATAAAAGTATTGCCACTCGCTTTGGATACAATGTCGAGACAACGAAGGATAGGAACACCACTACGAATTAAAATAGCATATGTGCGGCAAAATCGCGATATGGCAATTTTTTGCAACAAACCGCCAAGTACCGGCAGTTTATAGAAAACCTGATCTTTAATAATTCGTCCTTTGGGTGTGGCAGTAACTTTAAGAAGTATTTTCCATGCTATGACTGCCAAGATAATAATAACGATTATCCATTTCTTTAGAAAATTACTCAAATCGATTAACATTTGTGTGGGCTTTGGAAGATCTGCTCCAAAACCGGAAAACATTTCTTCGAAAACCGGAATAACAAAAATGAGAAGAACATTTACTAATCCAACGGATAAACCGATAACCGCAATCGGGTAAGTCATTGCCCCTTTTACTTTTTTAATCAGCTTAACTGTATCTTCAAAATATGTCGCAACTTTAAGCAAAATTGAGGACAAGCCACCACTGGCTTCACCTGCCTCAACCATTGAAGTAAAAAGATTGGGGAATGCATTGGGAAATTTTCTCACAGCATCAGAAAATGCAGTTCCACTGGCGACATCTGTTCTAACTTCTTTAATAATAATTTGAAACACAGGATCTTCCGCCTGTTCCTGTAATGCTTCAAGTGCAGATACAAGCGGCAAACCAGCCTCTAACATGGAAGCTATCTGCTGGGTAAAAATAGTCAATTGCTCAAGCTTAATCTTTTTCCGTTTAGCTTGTTTTTCAAAAGCTTTCTGCTTGGCCATTTTTTGCCCTTCCCAGAAGGTCACATTTTTTCCACCTTTAGTCTTATTTTGTGCCATTACTTTAGCTTAATAGTTGTTTCGTTTTTTACTTATCCCAAAATATGTATTAATCACTAATGAGTTATGCCTTAATATCAACCCAATTCTTATTACACAAAACAATCTGTTAATTTAATTAAAAAAAATCGTTGTATTTAACAAATCAGTATTTTATTCAAATAATTACTAAAGATTAAATCTGAATTTGGTTTTTAATGCGGGTATAGTTTAGTGGTAAAACCCCAGTTTTCCAAACTGGTGATGATGGTTCGATTCCGTCTACCCGCACCATTTATCATCCCAATTATACTCCTAATCTTAATCTTGATCCTATTTACTGAGAATTTTTATTTTAAAATTTTTGTTTTATCATCGCGAGAAATGAAATAAGCCGACTCCGCCATAGTAGCCTATGGCTATGACGGCTGTACGTGGCGATCCATGACTTATATTATTCTTCATAGATTGCCACGCTCACTCTCGTGAGCTCGCAATGACAATTAAAAAATTTTAACAGTATGTTCCATTTTGGGTTGTGCATAGAAATGAAAGTACTCTTTACTTCTAAACTTACCCTCTCGGATGAAACTCAGCATGCTGGTCAACCAAACGCTTTTTCTCAACTGTAGTATAAATTTGCGTCGTGGAAATATCTGAATGACCGAGCATTTCCTGTATAGCTCTTAAGTCGGCACCACCGCTAAGCAAATGTGTGGCAAATGAATGACGCAACAAATGCGGCTTAACAGGTTTTTTGATACCTACTTTTTCCGCCATTTTTTTTAGCATCACCCAAACTGTTTTTCGAGAAATTGCTAAACCGCGATTACTGATAAAAAACGCACTACCTGTTTTTATTTTAACCAACCTGGGTCGACCGACACTGAGATAATTTTCTAATGCTTCTTTCGCCTTGGACCCAAAAGGTGCAACTCTGTCTTTACAGCCCTTTCCCGAAATGACCCTTAAAAAACAATTTTCCAGATCAACCTCCTGCAGATGGAGAGCCGTTAATTCGGACACTCGCAACCCACTGCTGTAAAATAGTTCCAGAATTGCTCGATCGCGAACACCCTGTGCGGTATCTCGATCAGGTGCATCGAGTAATAATTCAACTTCTTCAGGTGTAAGATATTCCGGAATTTTACGAGCCATCTTTGGACCACTGATTAATTCTGTAAAATCATCCTCGCTTCGATGATCCTTGATTAAAAATTTAGCCAACATTTTAACCGCAGAAAGTTTTCGAGCTAAACTGGTAACCGCGTAATCATTGCGACTTAAATCCTGTACCCATTGCGAAACAAAATCGCCATTAACCGATTTCCAGTCAGTAATTTTTTTTTGCGTTAAAAATTGTGCAAATTGTATTAGATCACTTTGATAACCGTCAGCAGTATTTTTTGATAAGCCTTTTTCGAGTTCAATATATGCCAGAAATGAGTGTATTGTCTCTTCGAATTCAGAGGAAATTATTATCTCAGATTTTTTTGGAGAATTATCACTGTCAGTTTTCATTTTTACTATTTAATCTCTGGATAAAATAAAATCAAATTATATTGATTTGACATAACCCATATTTATGGGTCAGAGTAGTCAAATGAAAACAACGTTGGAAATACCGGATAAATTATTCCGTAAAATAAAAGCAACTGCGGCATCTTCAGGATCAACAATTAAACAACTGGTAACTGAAGCATTGGAGGAGAAAATCTTTGATTTAAATACAAATAGTGGTGAAAATACATGGACAAATTATTTTGGTACTTTCAATAAAAAATCCGAATTGTCTGATTCAAAAAAAATGAATGAATTAATTAAAGATGAATTCAGCCAGATTGATCTAAATACGTGGAAATAGCTCTAGATACAAATGCATTGTCAGCATTTGCTGATGGAGAAAAAAATATTTATAATATAATACGTGATTTTCGACGTTTGGCATTGCCTGCAACAGTTTTGGGAGAATATAGATTTGGATTAAAATTTTCCCGCTATCGAGAACAACGGTCAAAATGGTTATCAGAATTATTAAAGCATTCTCGTATTCTTGAGATTGATGAAATAACGACTAATTACTATGCTGATATTAGATCAATATTAAAACGACAAGGAACACCACTACCAGAAAACGACGTTTGGATAGCATCAAGTTGCATTCAATATAATCTTTCAATACTTAGCAGAGATAAACATTTTGATAATTTAAAAAATATGACTCGGCTAAGTTGGTAGTATAATCATTTTGTCGTCATGATTATTAATTTGATTTGGGAATATCGCAAATTGCTATTAAATAAATTCAAATAATGAATCTGGCAAAAATAAATATTCAGTTTAAAAATCTAAAAATAGCGGATTTGCCAAACTGGTTACGCAGCCAATTTACCGATGGTCAAAGATTTCTTATTTTATGTATTCTTACCGGTTTTATCTGTGGACTGGTTGCAGTTTTTTTTCATCTAACGATCAGTGCTGTATTTGATTTTGTTTGGACATTGGCAGACAATACAACGACGCTAGGTTTTGTCTTAATTATGATTTTTGTCCCAACATTAGGCGGTCTTATAACAGGTATTGTGCTATTTAAAATTGCCCCCTCATCAGCCGGCAGTGGAATTCCACAAACTAAAGCAGCTTATCATCTGGACTTTGGAGAATTAAAATTTCGCGACGCCGTATATCGATTTATAATTGGCAGCATATCAGTTGGATCAGGATTGAGTTTAGGACGTGAAGGACCGACAGTTCATATCTGTGCAACGATAGCTTCAAGCTTGGGAAGATTATTTGGTCTGGCAAAAAAACGGGTACAAGCAATGGTACCTGTAGGAATGGGTGCCGGAATTGCTGCAGCATTCAATACACCAATTTCTGCATTCTTCTTTGTCTTTGAAGAACTGCTTGGTGATTTTAGTAGTAAGGCTTTATTCGGTATTATGGTGGCAGTAGTTATTGCAGCTACAGTTGAACGAATTTGTCTCGGTGAACATCCGGCCTTCGAATTATTTTTGCCTGAATATCAAACAGACTGGTGGATGCTCATCTGTATATTTCTTGGAATCGCTTCAGCTTTGTTAGGAAATTTATTTGTTAAACTCTTACTCGATGCCAGGGCATACTTTAAAGAAATGAATCGCGTACCGGTTTGGGTACGACCGGCAATCGGCGGATTTTTTGTTTCGATCCTCGGGTTATCAGTATATTTCATCACATCAAAATTTGGCGAAGGGAAAAATGGCGTGTTTGCCATTGGCTATAAAGATTTGTCAGAAGCACTCAATGGAAAATTGGTAATTTTAGGAATATTAATTCCGTTATTAATTGGAAAATTTGCTGCTACAATTTTAGCCTATGCATCAGGATGCAGTGGGGGTGTATTCGCCCCGGCACTATTTATTGGTGGAATGTTTGGCGCAATTGTTGGTGTGGTCGGACAATTTATTTTTGGCTATGATCCTAGTGTTATCGGAGCAATAGCTTTATTAGGGATGGGATCATTTTTTGCCGCAGTAATCCGCTGCCCCTTAACCTCGATAATGATTATTTTCGAGATGACACAAAACTACGCTCTGATATTACCACTGATGTTTGGAAACATTATTTCCTTTATGATCGCATCGAAATTGCGAGCAGTGCCACTTTATGATGCTCTTTTACAACAGGACAAAATAAGTATCAAAAAATTACCGTTATACAAAGGCGATCAAGATTGGCGCAATCTACCAATTAGTACAATTGCCACTTGGGATATTACCACAGTTCATGCCGATAAATCTGCACATGAAAACATAGAGTATATAGCAGAAAATAATCATCACGCATATCCTGTTGTTGATAGCGAAAAAAAATTAATCGGCGTTATCACGCATCATGAACTTCAAGAGACAACCAGAGAAACACCGGAAAAACTGGCACGATATTTAATTAAGGATCAAAAAATTATTTCGATGCATCCACAAATTTCAATTCGCGACGCCGCTCAAAAATTAGTTGTGGAAGATGTTCTACAAGCCCCTATAACCAGTGAAAAAGACAACACAAAACTACTTGGCATCGTTACCCTGCACGATATCGCGCGCCAGCAAAATGCGATTGATCAAGGGTTGGAGAGGTAATCTAAATTTCAAAATACTGCCCCATTTAGTATGTCTCAAAAAATGTTGCCAGGAAAAATATATCAAAGTGAAAAAATAACTGATTATAAAATAATCAGTCTTATACGTATCCCACTTTGATTTCTCTTTTTGATTTCGCTCCAAATTACAATTAATTTCATTTCAAAAATATATTTTGGCAGATTCTACTATTGTAATAAAATATTATAATATTCATTAATATACTTGAAAAATAATAAGTATTTAATAAGTATTATATAAGTATTTAATAAATATGCCAAAATCAAAAAATGATATCTCTACAGTTAAAATTACTATTTCTACTACTAATTCGGTTCAAAACTTACTTACTGAGCTAGTAGATACTGGCATGTTTGGTAAAAATACTGCCGAAGCCGCAGAACAATTAGTACGTCGTTCTCTTGAAAATTTATTAAATGATAATACGATAATTAAATGGAAAGATTCTACTAAGTGATTTTATAATTGAACTAAGAATCATCTAAGCATTCTATAATATAGATTTTTAAAAGGTATTTAAAATTGTAATTTATTAATAAAGATCATGCCCATAAAAGAAAATAATAATAATTTCGATACTTACCAGAACTCAGAAGATATTGATATCTCATTACTATCAATACAAGCTGCTATTGAGCTTGATAAAATTATTTTAGAAAAAAGTAACTCAATAGATTCAGTATTAAAATTAGCAAATTATCTCAAAAATTCTTTTCAATTAATGTCTGACGTACCACAACAATTTTATGATATTAAGTCTGTTGCAGTAGTTAGTAATGCATACGATACATCTCAGTGGGGGGAAAAAATTAAAACTGTACCTGAATTGATAAAAAAAGCATCAGAGATAGCGGGTTTTTTGGAAAGCACAAATAGTTCTGATAAAGACCATGACGAACTTATTAAAATGAGAGATTTTTGTTTAGCTTTATCTAATTGTACATTGTCGAATCAACCTAGATTAAATGATTTAAGGCCTCAACCAGACTATTATAGGTAAATATGGAATTACTGGAAAATGCAATAAAACGCGTAGATGCTTTTCTTGGTGAAATAAATAACTTAAAAGGTTTAGACTTTGCATATCAAGCTTCAAGAGATGCCTTAGAGATAATTGAGAATGTAATACTTACTCATCGTAAAGAGCTAGAAAGCTCTAAAGAAAGTAGTCAAAAAAGTATCAAAGAAGCTTGTAAAAAATCATTGGATTGTTTATCTAGAAACATACCGTTGTTAGGATTCATACTTAGGTCAACGAATGTTAGAAACGCTTTTGAAATATATGGACCTCTACGACGGTTATCAAGCCAAGCATTAAAGAAAGATATAAATAATACAAAATTAATCATTTCTTCAGAATGGGAGAGATATTCTCCTTTTATGTATCTTGAAGGAATAAATTTATCTAGTTTTGTACTCATTGGATTTCCTGCACCGGAATCTTCAAATCCTTTACTTATTCCTTTAGCTGGCCATGAACTGGGTCATACGCTATGGTCTGAATTAAAGCTGAAAAATGTATTTTATAAAACGCTAGAAAATAAAATATTAAAGTCTATTAAAAATAATATAGAAAATATCAAAAAAAAATTCCAATATGTTACAGGGTTAGATGATTTATTTGTAAATAATATAATTACTTATAACGCCATTAATTTTGCGTTAAGACAGATCGAAGAATATTTTTGTGATTTCATTGGACTTCGCATATTTGGGGATCCTATTTTTATGCTTTTTCTTATCTTCTATCTCCATTTGATCAAGAGAATACCTCTTATTATTATCCAACACTTCAAAATAGAGTAATCGAATTGGAAAAAGCTGCAAAATTATTCGATTACGATTGTCCACAAAATTATAAAGATCAATTTCATAATGATACGGAAACACATACTGATGATCCAGAACATTTAGAATTTAGTATTTTGTTCGCGAAAGATGCAACATCTCAAGTAGTTGATGATTTAATGAATTTAGCAGACTCTACTATTAATGATTCAAACATAACAAAAAGAGATCTGCAAAAAGTTGAAGTAATCTTAGAAGAATTTGCATTAATTATTCCAACAAATAATGCAGAAACATTACCAAACTTAATTAATGCAGCTTGGAAAGCATATAATACTAAGGAAAAATTGTGGGAAAACTCACAATATAATGTAAAAGTCGAAGATATTGATAATCTTCTTAAAGAACTAATATTAAAAAGCATAGAGGTTTTAGAATACCAGCATCAAGTAGAGGCACAAAATGATTATTAAATCAAACAAAATTGTACAAAGATTAAAGCGAACCCAAAAAAATCATAAAAAGGATCCGTTAGCTATTGTTCCTCTACCTAACTTAACGGAATTAGAAAATAGTGGGGCTGCATCAATTGATTTAAGATTAGGAACTTGGTTTCTAACATTTAGACAAACTAGGTGTCCTATTTTAGATATTTATAAGACAAATGACCCAAGACAAAATGAAAGTGAACTTACAAAAACTCATTATGTTCGATTCGGAGATCAATTTGTATTACACCCAAATAACTTTGTTCTTGGTACTACGTTAGAATGGATTCGATTGCCAAATGATTTAGCCGGTTATGTGATCGGCAAATCCTCTTGGGGAAGACGTGGATTAATTATTGCCACAGCGGCAGGAGTACATCCGGGATTTACTGGATGTTTAACTCTAGAGCTTACAAATGTAGGAGTAACGCCAATAATAATAAAACCTGGCTTACTAATATGCCAATTATTTTTACATAATGTTGATTCAGATACAGATGATATTGGAAAAAGTGATTTCATTGGGAAAAGACGTCCTGTTTTAGGCGAAATTAAACCTGACGAAATTGCCAAAATATTAGCCACAGATTAATATTTGAAGGAGGAGTCAAAAGGAAAAGAGATCAGACATCTGATGTATTCCGTCAACTAAAATTAAATTAATAACTGAAAGCATTTTTAAGATATATTCCATCATCATATTCAAGATTGTCCATTAGATATTTGTATAGTATCGAAACCATTTTTTACCAAGTTTTCTGTAGTGTGTCGATAATCTGTCGCCTCTGGGTTTTAGTTTGTGTAAATATATTGACACCTTTATATAAGGAAGTAGAGAAGAGAAACGATTAGAAGGCATTTTCATCGATAGAACTCCACATAAAACCTAACTTCTCCTAGAGGCTTAACATCATGAAAGATCGTCGGTTCAATGACACCATAATTATTCTTATCGAGGATGACCTTTTCCGTTTTTGGCTGACTTATTGTGTATTGTAGTTGTCCTGCGAGAATTACAATTTTTCCCCATACTCCTTCTTTAGTTTGGTGTGCCTTTAGTAAACCCTTGGGCATACTCGATTCATCAAACTCGGATGTTTTTTTAAATGCAGTTAAGTTTACAGGAAGCGCTTTCATGTTTTGTTTCTATTGCCTTCTAACAGATGAGCCTACCCCGCTATATGAAACAAAGTGTTCTCTTAATATTTAGTATTATATGTTTAATCCTAAAATAATTTTTTATCGAAAGTTTTCAATTCACGATCAAATTCCTTACTTGTTTCATCGATCAAGTAATCTGAAAAATCTGCTTTGCCTATTTCTAATCGATCTATTGAAGCAGAGATACGACTGGGTGACTCAAAAATAAATAAGGTTTCTTCCCAAAGACTTTTTAACGTTTTAAGAATATCAGAACGTTTGGCTTCATAAATACTTTCTAATACCCAAATAGCTTCACAGAGAACAATATCGGTTATCAATATTGTGTGCCCCGCCAATGTTTCCTTCTTGATAACCTTGGCAACTTTGTCATCTTGCTTAGAGTCATCACCTACCAAATGACGAATCACATAATTAGTATCGAATGAAATCATCAGGATCCCGAGTGTTGTTTTTTGTATTTTTCACTAACGATTTCACGAATTGATCTATTTATTTCTTCATTAGTCGGTGTTTTAATTTTCGACAAATGATTCATAATTCCAGCACTTGCACCTGGTAATTTTGGTTTAGACAAGCTAGCTTTATAAGGAGAAATTAATTTAAATTGAATTTGGTCGCCTTCAATAATCCCCATAGTTTCTCGAAGTACTTTGGGCAAAGTGACTTGTCCATTTGGTGTAACACGTGCTTTTAATAATTTCATATCTTACAATATCTAATATTATAAAATATTTCGAGATTTCTTTTTAGTAGAAATATAATCATGGATCACCACGTCATTTCATTCCTCGTGATGACAAAGTGACTGTCTTTGCAAACCCTGTGAAGTTATCGATGTAAAGTCGGTATCGCTATCGATTTTCTCGAATCTGATACAGAAAGTATCAACTTTACTTAGTCGTTCTAAATAGCTACAAAACAGTATTAAAATTTTGATGTCATAAATTGAGAAGATGCAAAAATCACCGATAACTAAATATAGACCTTTTCCGGTAATAGATTTACCTGACCGGAAATGGCCGAACAATGTCATATCGAAAGCACCGATCTGGTGCAGTGTCGATTTACGTGATGGCAATCAAGCTCTCGCCATTCCGATGAATATCGATGAAAAATTAGAGCTTTTTCAAACATTGGTTGACATCGGCTTTAAGCAAATTGAAGTCGGATTTCCGTCGGCATCTGATACGGAATTTGCATTCTGCCGTAAATTGATCGAGGAAAATTTGATCCCGGATGATGTAGTCATTCAAGTACTAGTGCAATCACGTGAACATTTGATTCGCCGCACTTTCGAAGCAATCGCTGGTGCCAAACAGGCCATAGTGCATCTTTATAATTCTACAAATCCGCTGCAGCGTCGCGTCACTTTTGATATGTCGAAAGAACAGATCAAGAATATCGCAGTAACCGGCACGCAGTTAGTAAAAGATTTGATTAGTTCAGTGCCGAATACGAAAATATTTTTCCAATATTCACCGGAAAGTTTTTCCGATACAGAGTTAGAATTTTCATTGGATGTCTGTAACGCTGTCGTTGATATTTGGCAGCCGAATGATGAAGATAAAATAATATTAAATTTACCGGGGACCGTAGAGCTCGCAACACCCAACGTCCACGCAGATCAAATCGAATGGATGTGTCGCAACATTAAAGAACGAGAAAAAGTTATTGTCAGTCTACACACGCATAACGACCGTGGCACGGGTGTTGCTGCAACCGAATTGGCATTGATGGCTGGTGCTGACCGAGTCGAAGGCACGTTATTTGGTAATGGCGAGCGCACGGGAAATTTGGACATCATGGTTGTTGCATTGAATATGTACTCACAAGGTATTAATACGGGTCTTGATTTTAGTAACCTAAAAAAGATTAGAGAAATTTATGAACGTTGCACGCGCATGGACGTGCACGATCGTCATCCGTATGGAGGAGACTTGGTCTTTACTGCTTTTTCAGGATCCCATCAGGATGCCATTAAAAAAGGTGTCGATAAGATGGACAAGGCTGATGGCGCTCTTTGGCAAGTTCCGTATTTAGCCATTGATCCGAGTGACATCGGCCGTACTTACAAAGCGATTATTCGCATCAACAGTCAATCGGGCAAAGGAGGTGTCGCTTACATCATGGAAAACGAATTCGGGTTTGAGATGCCAAAAAGTATGCAACCTGAATTTGGCGCCATTGTAAATCAGATTGCCGACAAATCGAGTAGCGAGCTTTCAGCTGAGCAGGTCAACGAAGCTTTTCAGAAAGAATACGTCAATCGTCAGACTCCATTAAAATTAAACTACTACGATGTTGATAAAGAGAACATGGATCAAAATTACGTAACGTTATCAGCAGACATAGATTTTCAAAAAAGTAATAAAAAAATAACCGGCAATGGCAATGGTCCAATCGCCGCATTTGTCGACGGTCTGGAAAAAGTCGGTATTAAAAATTTTAGATTGCTGAAATTTCGTGAACACTCAATTTCTAGCGGTTCAAAAGCAGCTGCTGCTGCTTATATAGAAATTGAACGATCCTCAGATAAAAAGAATTTTTGGGGAGTCGGCGTAGATACCAATATTGAACTTGCCGGATTAAAAGCTCTTGTGAGTGCTTATAATCGTAGTGTGACAAAGTAATAACATGTGCTTGTAAGTCACCCGACAATAGTTTCGTCGTTGTTGTAATCGATTGCTGGAATTGAAATTCATGGAATTGAATCTGCTTTTTATTTGTCTTGCCAGAGCTTACAAGCGTCGGCTGAACCCTGTCTTTCAGACTTGATACTACTGAGGTCTGGAACTAGCCGAGATTTATTCTTACCTCGTGCCTATCTGCGGGTTATTTTACAGGGTAAGTTAATCAGATGAAAGTGTTGTTAAAATAAGCGATTCTGGAATCTTTTCCATCTAAAATACATTTTCCATTTTACGTTAATTATAATATCCCAGTCTGACGTCTTTTGAATTCTGTTCGGTAGCCAACCAGGATAAAAAACACTCCACTTTTTCCTCAGCCATATCCTTCGGATGCTTTTTAAGACCATAAAACCGAATAAACCGCAATATCCATTCACAATAAGTCTGTTCCGTTCGATAAGCGTAATGGTGATACCGCAATACCTCCTTCACTTGCGCCATTAATTTCAATTTAGGATTCGGGCTGAAATTCCGTTTATTTTCCACTTTTTACTTGCTTTTACTTTATTAGCATGGAAAATTTTTCCATATATAAGTAGCGTTAGAGTGGACAACCTTTGACTTGCAAATAAGAAAAGAATTAACAAAGTAAGAGAAAAATGGTATTCTGGAAAACTGCCGAGACGGCAGCAAGCATAACGTGGTTGATGCATGTCGCAAGCGATTCTCCAGAACAACAGCAGTCAGAATATCAAAGAATTTTTTCCTAAAAAAATGAACAGTGAAATCTTACAAATATGCCACCCCAACGGTTCTCCACCTAACAGCCCGATGAAGCGGAAATTCTTTGAACAACTATATGTTTTTTTGCTTCTCTTTAGTACCGA
>JAJFLR010000073.1 GCA_021772565.1 Opitutales bacterium
TCTAATATTTCATCGCTCATATAAGATAACTCGATCGCTTTCAATTCTCTCTCTTAAACTTTTCTTTTTTATAGATTTATATGTCATCAGATCTATTCGTGAGTTCAGATTATCCTCGAGGGCATGCAGAAGTCCAAAAAATTGTTTTGAATACTCAGCAGGTGGTACATCAGCTAAGTCAGCAATAAAATCATAGTCATTACCGTGTTGGTTCTGATTTCGAGCACGAGACCCAAAGAGATCAAGCCTCATGACTCCTTGTTCTTCACAAATTTCTCTTAATCTAATCTTGAGATCACTAATACTCATACATAAATCATATATTTCATGTTTCACATTTCAATTAAATTATTTTTGCATATTAAAAACTCAATAAGCTAACCAAATTTATGAAAGAAAAAAAGAAACCGAAAATTCTGCTCGTCGGTTGGGATGCAGCTGATTGGAAAATTATCGACCCTTTGCTGGCAGAAGGGAAAATGCCATTTTTGCAAAGTTTGATCGATAACGGTGTGCGTGGAAATCTGGCTACGATTCAGCCTATTTTATCGCCGATGTTGTGGACTTCAATTGCCACCGGCAAACGTCCTTTTAAACATGGAATTTATGGTTTTACCGAAGCTAAACCTGATCGATCGGGAATTAGGCCGGTAAGTTCTCTTTCGAGAAAAACAAAAGCAATTTGGAATATTTTACACCAAAGTGAACTGCGCTCAAATGTTGTTGGCTGGTGGCCCTCCCACCCCGCTGAACCGATAGACGGCACGATGATTTCAAATCATTTTCATCGTGCATCTAAACCTATTGAAGAGGACTGGCCGGTCGCTCCGTGTACAATTCATCCAGAGAAACTTGCAAATGAATTGGCAAGTTTGCGTTATCATCCAAGTGAATTGAAAGCCGAGGAGTTACTGCCTTTTGTTCCACGAGCAGCAGAGATTGATCAGGAGAAAGACGAACGTTTGGCCAGTTGTGCAAAAATACTTGCCGAAGCAACAACCATTCAAGCAGCTGCAACATATTTAATAGAAAATGAGTCGTGGGATTTTACTGCAGTTTATTTCGATGCCATCGATCACTGGTGCCATTCTTTCATGAGCTTTCATCCACCGAAACTGGATCATATTTCTGATGAAGATTTTGATAAATATCATCGAGTCATTAATACTGGTTATATTTATCACGATATGATGTTGAGAAATTTGGTGACGATGGCCGGCGAGGATACTATCGTTATGTTGATATCTGATCATGGGTTTCATCCGGATCATTTGCGTCCCAAAAAATTACCGAATGAACCGGCAGGCCCGGCTATGGAACATCGGGAATTTGGCATCTTTGTCTGTTCAGGGCCGGGAGTAAAAAAAGGTAATCAAGTTTACGGTGCCAGTATTTTAGATATTACCCCAACTCTCCTAACTATGTTTGCCCTCCCTGTGGGAAATGATTTTGATGGTAAACCATTACTGGATATTTTTGAAGTAACTCCAAAGGTTGAGCAAATTGATTCATGGGATGAAATTAATGGAGATTCAGGAAGCCATCCAGTTTCCTATCACACGCAGGAAGAAGATTCCAGAGAAGTATTAAATCAATTAATTGATCTGGGGTATATCGATAAGCCGCCAGAAAATATTGATGAAGCTATTCGTCAAACCGAAAGAGAATTGGAGTATAATAGAGCTCGTTCATTAATGGATGATGACTACTATGCTGATGCTGCCTTGATATTGGAAGAGTTGGTAACCAACGATCCTGATGAATATCGATTTGGCATTCAATTGGCCTTTTGTTATCGTTCATTGAACAAAATAGTTGAACTTAAGCAACTGGCAGAATTACTCAATAAAAGAAAAGTGAGTGAAATTTTTCAGGCAAGAAATCAACTGAAGAAATGGAATGAATCTCTCAATAATTTGAAGAGTAATTCTAAAAATATTCGAGACATACTCAGCCCAGAAGATTATAAGAAATACAGAGAACTGCAGGAGCTATCCAGAATTAACCCATATACACTGCAATACTTATTAGCCTATGCGGAAATCCAATTGAAAAATTTCGAGAATGCTCTAAAACTTCTCAAAGAAGCAGAAAAAACCGCTTCGACAAGTATCAGTATTCACTTAATGATTGGTGAAGCTTACTTACAAGTTAAAGAATGGCAGAGAGCTGAAGAACGTTTTGATCACACACTTAAACTCGACCCCGATCATCCAATAGCGCACCTGGGAATTTGTCGTGCATTTTTGCCAAGAAAAAGAAATTTTGAAGCCGCAGCGTCAGCTTTACAATCTATAAAATTAAAATTTCATTATCCCATGGCACACTATTATTTGGGAATCGCCTATCACCGACTGGGTCGTATTCATGAAGCGGTAAACAGTATCGAAACCGCTCTTGAACAAAATCCTAATTTTGAGGAAGCCCACAAACGATTGGTTTTGATTTATGAGCGCACTTTAAAAAATAAATTGAAAGCCCAACTGCACCGTAAATCAGCATTACAAATAAAAAAGCTAAATCGACAAGAGAGAGAAAAAATCAGGAAAGAAAAAAGCCCAAATCGAGATGCGATTTATGCAGCCCTAGAAAAAGCACCCGATTTTAAAATGAAGTTTCCAGATACCCTATTACCTAATCCCAATCATAATCCTGATCCTAATCCAAATCCAAATCCAAACGAAAAACAAAAAGCATTCAATCTCACACCTGATGGAAAAAAAGTTTCCTCGACAGAGAAACGAGAATTTCCCAAAGAGCCAATAATTATTATAACCGGCTTACCCCGCTCAGGAACATCTCTAATGATGCAATTTTTGGAAACAAGCAGTATCCCTTTATTGACTGATGAAAAAAGAAAATCGGATGAAGATAATCCCAAAGGCTACTATGAGTTTGAACCGGTTAAAAGATTACAATACGAAAATAAATGGCTTCTAGATGCGACCGGTAAGTGTGTCAAAATTGTCACTCCGTTAATTCAGTACCTGGTAAATGGGTTTAATTATAAATTTATTTTTATGGAAAGAAATTTAGATGAGGTAGTTAAATCACAAAAAATTATGCTCAATAGAAAGGGTAAACGTAGTGTCGTGCTGCCTGATAATGAACTTGTGCAAATTTATCAAAAACAGTTAGATGATTTAAAATATTTTCTAAATATGTCGAAAGCAAAAGTCATTTATATTCAATTTAAAGATTGTCTTCACAATTCAGAAATAGTGCTGGATGACTTAAACAAATTTCTGGGGACTAGTCTAAATAGCGAATCCATTAATAAAATTATTGATCATCGATTGTATCGTCAAAAGATTACGTAATTTCCTATTTTCAAATTGACAATATCTTGCAAGAAGCTATTTTGCTTTCATTAGTTTTATTTTCACAAACAACTAACCAAATTAAAGATGTCCAAAAACTCGCTAAATAAGAAAGTCGCTACTTCAAATTTAAAAAAAGCTGCTGCTATGTCTGCAGCACTCGCAGCTATCCCGGCTGCTGATGCAGCAATTCAATACAGTGGTGCTTTGAATATAGTATTAAGCGGTGGAGCCAGTCCTAATAGCCAAGTAGAGTATGAATTAGATTTTAATGGAGATGCCCAAGTTGATGCTCGAATTTTCCAAGCCAACCTCAATGCCGGGCAGAGCCATTTTGCCCAAATAAATATAGCCAATCCCGGATTACCGGCCAATAATGGAGTTCACGAAGTTGATATCGGTGGAAGCAATTTCCAGATTAAGCAAATGATGATGGGAGAGGTCATCAACAGTGGTTTGTTTTTTGATAATGGATCTAATTATTTAAGAGTTTCCCATACGGGTGGTCAATATGGAGTTTTTAGTGGAATCGGAATTGCCGGTTTAAGATTTGAGAACGCAATGTCAACTTCACTATATGGTTGGGTTAAACTTGATGTAGCAAATGATGGTTCATCAATAACGATATTGGGTCATGCATACGAAGACAGTGGAAATTCAATAGTTGCCGGTGCCATTCCTGAGCCGTCACAAGTTGCAACAGGACTAGGACTATTAGCATTAGGTGCTGCCGGGATTCGCGAATCACGACGTAGAAAACAAGAAAAAGTTTCTTAACCAGCTTTTGCCAAAAGGCTACAGCTCGGTGTACTGATACCGATATCGATAAAATGATTTTCTGTGATCAATTCCTGTCTTTATAAAGTTTCGTAATTGACATTCGACAAAGTTTCCAGCCCTTATAACTGCTATGTTACAAGCTGGAATAGTAGGACTACCGAATATTGGCAAATCAACTTTGTTTAATGCTGTCACCAAGACGCGTAAGGCTGAAGCGGCGAATTATCCCTTTTGCACAATTGAACCGAATGTCGGTGTGGTACAAGTGCCAGATGATCGATTAGCACCGTTGGCCAAGATTGCCAATACCACTAAGCTGGTGCCTGCAGCAATAGAGATCGTCGATATCGCAGGACTTGTAGAAGGTGCAAGTAAAGGTGAAGGCTTGGGAAATAAGTTTTTATCTAATATCAGAAGTGTCGATTCCATTATTCATGTTGTTCGCTGTTTTGAAAATGACGATATCATTCACAACATGGGGAGTATTGATCCAACGAGAGATATCGAAATTATTTCAACTGAATTGGTATTGGCCGATATAGAATCTGTGGAAAATCAGTTAATTAAAAATAATAAAAAGGCCAGGGGTAATGACGCTGACGCTAAAAAGAATGTTGTGCTGCTAGAAAAACTTTTACCTCACCTTAATGAAAATAAACCGGCTTATACATTGGAGTTAAATGAAAAAGAGAGTGAACGCTTGACTCAATTTTTTCTATTATCTTCGAAACCCATTATCTTTGCCTGTAATGTCACGGACGACGATATCGCTGATATCGATAGCAACCCATTTGTCACACAGGTAAAAGAATATGTTAAAGCAAATCACAATGCGAGATGCTGCGTCATCTGTGTAAAACTTGAAGAAGATCTTTCGGAATTAAGCGATGATGAAGCCAATGAGTTTATGGTCGATCTTGGACTTAGTAAATCAGGTGTCTCTGATTTAATCAGGGAAACTTATGATCTGCTTGGGCTCGCTTCATTTTTCACAGCCGGAGAAATGGAAGCACGTGCCTGGACATTTACCAAAGGAATGAAGGCCCCACAATGCGCCGGTGTCATTCATACAGATTTCGAAAAAGCCTTTATCAAAGCTGACGTTATTTCGTATGATGATTTAATCGCCGCCGGAAATTTTGCTGCAGCTAGAGAGGCCGGCAAATATCGTTTGGAAGGAAAAGAATATTTATTTCAGGATGGCGATGTCGCACTGTTTCGACATGGGTGATTATAAAATTTCGGGACTCAGAAATCAAAAAGTTGTTCTTCAAATAATATCGAAAATTTAAATTCCGATTTTATCTTTCGATTACGACAACGACAACCGCTTCGCCAGCCTTTGCTATAAGCTCTTCTGTGACAAGAATTAATTTCGTCCATTTACGATTAATAAAGATCAAGAAATTGTAGGGCCTTCGCTTGCGAAGCGCATTTCTCTTTCCAGCCCAAGTCTTTTTACAAGGCATTCAGCAAGCTGAAGCCCTACATTGGTTTCATCCCGCTAAAACCAGTATTACTGGATACAGTGCTTCGGCTTGGCTAACTGATAACGATGATGATAAATCGCACTAATTCGGTTCCGGTAATTTGGGTAGGGATGTGCGGCCTCGCGCATCCGCGACCGCGTTTAAATATCTGCCTTATAAAAAACTAGATTTCCGTGACGCTGAACCATTTGTTATATTGATGCCTTTGCCGATTCCAAAAGCGGATGACTCAGCGAGTCATCCCTACCCAATCTACTGCAATCATTGTCATTGTCGTATTCGATTGTGATTTTCCATGAATTGAATGTACTTAGTTAGGTAGGGACGACTGTCCCAGTCGTCCGCAATTTCACATCTATATCAGAAACCACAATCAAGCCACGGATGCCTCGGAGATGCATCCCTACCCAATTTCTTTTCGGTAATGAGTTGAATACGACATCTATCAATTTATTTTGGCTGATGCTTTAATAGTAATTGTTGATGCTATCATAAATAAACCTTACCAGTTTAATAGATGGATTTTAGAATAATTTTACTCTAACCCGAAAGCGTATTACTAATCTGAAAGACACTGAAAATGATACTCAGTGCAATTATCAGGACCAGAGAAAAAGCAAAGATCAACGCCCCTGAGGAAATTATAGTCGTCATAAGTGAGAGTGATTGAGTGAGCTCTCGGCGATAAATTTTATTTATCTCTTTCAAGCTTGTGACAATATTTCCAGTATTCTCTCCAACAGTTAGAATATCAGTTGCCAGGTCCGGCATAAAGTGATGTCGACTAAAAGCAGTCGCTAACCCCACACCTTCCTGTATCTGTTGTCTGCTGACATTAAACTTAATTCGCATCAGAGTATTATTAATTGTCTTTTCACAAAGCCTTAATGTCTCAGTTGTATTAACTCCACTTGACATCAAGGTAGACATCAAACTTGATATTTGAAAAATTTCGGCATACAGCAAAATATTTCCGACAAACGGTAAACGAAGTAACCAGCCATCACTTACTTTTTTCCCCTTCGGGGTTTTTCTCCACTGCAATGTTAAGAAGACAATAGTCGTCAAAATAATTAAAAATACCGGCCCAAATTTCACAGCTAAGTTTGAACTATCAATTAAGAGTTTAGCAAAAAACTGCATTTCTCCTCCTAATGACTTAAGCATGTTTTCGATTTTTGGTAACAAAAATAACAGAAAAAACAAAACCACTCCAAACGCTACAGTACAAATAAATATCGGATAAGTAAGACTATTTATAATCTTAGTTCTGAGTTCAGAAATTTCTTCCATATAGGCGACAATTCTATCCAGAATTGGTGCCAGATTTCCACTCGCCTCTCCCGCTTCGATTAGATGCACCGATGAGTCATTAAATAAATCAGGGAAATCTGCCATCGATGCAGCTAGCGTTCTGCCTTCACTAAGTTTCTTCCAAAGTTTGTTAGTTAAGTCTTTTAAGTTTGGATCGCTCAAACGTATGCTCATTAATTTAACAGCATCACCCAATGGCAAACCACTACTTAAAAGTTCTAAAAGCTTTCTTAAAAAATTCAGGCTTAATTTTGATTTGGAATAATAACCTAAAGATATGCCACGGCTCTTACTTTTTTTATCCGACTTAAAATAATTTATGGTTTCATCAACCTGCTCATTTTCAGTTTGATTACTAATTTTGACGGTTATGGGCCGCAAATTTTTTGCACTCAGTTTTTTAATCACTTGTTTGCGATCAGTCGCATCCATTTCACCGTTTATAGACTTACCATCGGCACCTATTGCTTTGTATAAAAAAACTGACATATTTTTAAATTAGATTTTTGTGGATTTGTTCAAAGCCTTGAATACGAATATCACAGCGTGGTTGGGACTGTTCGGTAGGGACGACTGTCCCAGTCGTCCGCGATTTCACATCGTTGCCAATTTTAACATCTAACCCACGGATGCCTCGGAGATGCATCCCTACCTTTAATCTAAAAATATATTTATCCTTCATCACTAATTTTAGAAAATCGCATAACTTCAGGCAGAGTAGTTAGCCCACGTTCAACCTGATTCCATCCCGATTGCTGCAGTGTGTTCATACCATTTTGAATGGCTACATTACGAATTTGCCGAGATGATTGTTTTTGCACTACCATTTCATGAATATCTTCGTCCATTCGAAGTAACTCGAAAATGCCAATACGACCTTTGTAGCCAAAATTTCGGCAAACTTCACAACCGTTTGCTTCATAAACTTCTGCTTTCATTCGCTCACTTGTTGCTTCGATCTGTAATGCTGACATACAATCCTTTAGATATTTTTCATCCAAACTCATTTTTCTTTTACATGAATTACATAATCTGCGAACTAAGCGTTGGGCAATAATGAGCTCGACTGAAGATGCTATCAAAAATGGTTCAATCTCCATATCAATAAGACGCGTCAGTGCTCCGGGAGCATCATTCGTATGAAGCGTGCTTAAAACAAGATGACCTGTCAGCGCTGCTCTGATGCCGATTTCAGCAGTTTCCTTATCACGAATTTCACCGACCATAATTACATCGGGATCTTGCCGCAAAATATGTCTCAGTGCGTTGGCAAAATTAAAACCAATCTCAGAATGAACCTGCATTTGATTTACACCGGGCACTTCATACTCAACCGGATCTTCAATAGTAATGATACGGCGTCCCGGCATGTTGATTGTTCGAATGTATGCAGTTAGGGAAGTTGATTTTCCCGAACCAGTTGGCCCGGTTACTAAAATTATTCCGTGTGGAAGCTCAAGAACGCGTTCAATTTTCTTTTTTTCAGCTTTTCCGAGACCGAGTTCAGTTAATGATAACGGTTGATTTTTTTGATTCAACAATCGAAGACTGACACTTTCCCCATACATTGTTGGCATGGTCGATATACGAATGTCTAGCTCGTGTGATGCTGATTTATAATTAATACGTCCATCCTGCGGTCGTCTTTTTTCAGATATATTCAGTTTAGCCATTATTTTCAGGCGGGAAATTATAGCACCTTGAAATCGAATAAGATTATCAGGCAACCTAACTGGTGCAAGTTCACCATCAATTCGGTATCGTATTTGCAAAGATTCCTTCAATGGCTCAAAATGAATATCAGTTGCTCTGTCAGTTACCGCTTTATGGATAACTTCATTTACAAATCTTATCAAAGCTGCATTTTCATCTTCCTCCTCATCAACTTCTCGCCCCGCTTGATCATCTAGAGCGATATCTGAATCACTTAAGCTATCGGAACCGACGCCAAAGTTTTGTGTGATACAATTTGTAATCGTTTTTGAGAGTCCTAAATGCCATTTTGGAACTTTACCGCAAACAGCATAAATCCATTCGTCAATTTCGGTATCTGAAGGCCAAAGTGTAATGAGGTTCAAATTTTCTGTATCATCGATCTTAAAAGGCAGGCATTGGTATTCGTGAATAATTCTTAGTGGCAAATATTTCGCGGCATCAGCAGGGAGTTCAAATTCATCGATAATTTTAATTTTATATAAATTAGCAATTATTTGTAATGTCTCTGCTTCAGTCTTTCTTAAAAATTGGGCTAGCAGTATCAAACGCTCCTGACGAGGTGATTCATTGATCAACGATTGTTGGTCTTCATCAAGTGTTGAGACTAATTTTTCAATAGGTGAAATCTGTGATGTTGCTATCATTCTAAGTTAAATGTCTTATTTTCTCTGTGGCACCGGCCTGCGAGGAATTGGTATGTTACCACTGTTTAACGGATTATTTGGATCATTAGAGTTCCCTAATCCGATACCCAACTGATTAAAAATTTCAGGCTGTTGATTGGTGTTACCGTTCTTAGATTGATTGGAATTATTTGATGTTTGCTGTTTAGCTTTGGGGTTTGTCCTTCTAGGCACAACAATCGGTCTTCTAGGTACCACACGACGTCTTTTGTTGGTATTTCTGTCAGTCCTATTGGTCTGTTCGACACGACCTCTGTTATTATTTTGATTCACCACTGGAATTGCATTGCTAGCAGACTTAATAGCCATTGGTTTATCTGTCGGTTGACGTAGTGTTAAAATTTCAACTGCACCATCAACTTTTACTGACAAACTATACCTGTCCTCATCAAAATCAATAATCTCGTAAGGACCGTTAGCAATACCTAAATTTAGCCACTCACCTTTCTTCTCTTTCTTATTAAATAGGTTAAAATGAAATTTTCCGTTCAAAGAATAATATCCCTGAAACTCTAAATCTCTTTTAACCTGTTTACGTTTATTTGTTACAGGTGCTTTTATAATAGATTTTTTAATCGGCTTTGCATTGAAGCCCTCCGGGACAAAAGGAGAATTTTGAATCAGATTTGCTTCCAATCCATATAGTGGAATTGTGCAAATCAGATAACAAAAAATTATAGTAAAATAGTTATTCATTAGTTTTCATCATTATTCCATCTCCAGTTAAATGGGAGAAGAGAATTTTTATTTTTCTTGTTTTTAGATTTTTTCTTATCTTTCTTTTTATCCTCTTCTACAACTTCATCAAAATTACCTTTCTCGATAAAATTATTTACCAAATCCTTGCTTTTAGAATTTTCAATAGTCTCAATGGCATCCATATTTGCATCATCAGTGGTTCTAATAATTTTGGGTTTAATAAATATAATGAGTTCTCTTTTTGAATCCTCATCTACTTTGGAACCCAATAACGGCCCCAATATCGGAATTCTACCGAAGAAAGCTAATCGCCCCTTAACCAGAGAAACATTTGATGTTTGCAGACCACCCAACACAATCAATTCATTATCTTTAACACTGATAAATGAAGTTGTCTGACGCTTACCAATAACAGGTTGAGGGTTTTCATCAACATCAACAAAATCTATAATATTCTCAACCTTCTGATCAATCTCTAACTGAATAACACCATTTGACCCGATTAGTGGTTTTACTTTCAACTCCAGACCAATGTCTCTGAATTGCACATTTGTCCGAGTACTACTTAAATTTGAATTATCAGACTGAGTTGATGTGATTACAGGTCGGGACTCGGTCACATTAATTGTAGCTTCCTGATTGTGAGTTGTTAATATTGTAGGCGATGATAATACTTTAACATTTTGATCACTTCGTGCTGTATCAATTACCGCAGCTAATGAAAAATCTTTGATAGATCCCGATAGTGAAAAAGGTGATGCAATTTGACTAGTACCTGCACTCGAAACAGAATAATTAATTTCACCTCCACCTATAGTATTAGACCCGTTGCTACCAGTTGTCGAATTAAAATTAATACCAAATTGAGATAATCCACTCGCTTGTCCTTTATCCAAATTCACTTCGGCAATAATTACTTCAATCCTAACTTGAGCCAGTAACGTATCTATTTTATTTATCAGTTCCTTTAAAAAATTTAAGTCACTCGGTGTTCCTGAGGCCAATACCGAGTTGCCTCTGGGATCAGCGACAATTGTTAGAAAGTCACTGAACTGTAAACTCTTGGCTGCAGACTTGGCGGCATTGATAATTGCATTCGATGTTGAGGTTGTTGTTGTAGATCTCTGCTGAGGCGGTTGTCTGGTTTGATTTTGTTGATTGGTAGTTGTCCGAGTTCTGCTCCCCGATCGTCCTCTACTATCATCTCTGACTTTTTGTTGACCGGAAATTATTTGCTCAATCAGAGTAGTGACTTCTGCAGCATCGGCATGTTTGATATGAAAAATCTCTGTTCTTGTTAAGGGTGCAACATCAACATCTAATTTTGTTATCAAATCCTCAATTAATTTTTCATTACTCGGATGAGTAATAATTATTAATTGATTCGTACGGTCATCGGAATCAATAGTTGTATTATTTTCTAAATAACGTCTTAAGCTGTTAGCTTTCATTACTTCCAAGCGTTTTGAAATTTCAGATGCGGCAACATGTTTAAGTGGATAATATAAAATTTTCTGGTCCATCTCAGTTGGCTTATCAATTTTATCTAAAATTTCGTCCAGGCGTTGAAGGTTGACTAGCGCATCAGTAACCATAAATGAGTTTGTCTTTTCAAAAAGAATCGGTGCCCCTTGTGAAAGCATTGGCTGAATTAAAGGCAGAGCCTCTGTCACATTTAGATAAGTTAATTTATAAAATTTAGCGTAAATTTCCTGGCTCGGTTTTATACCATTAATATCATCACCCAACAATTTTGGGACTTGAGCATTGATATTTGGAGCTGGCACAGCCTTAATATATTTTTCTCCGACGTTAGTTAAAGCAATACCATTTAAACTTAATAAACTACTGATCGCCAAAATTGCTTCTTCACGAGTCATTTCATGCCGACTTCTAAAAGTAATTTTAACCTCCGGTAAATTTTGTTGGCGCAGTACTGCTTTATCAGTGTAATTTTCCAGCATCTCAAGAATCGAAGTTGTGCCCATATCACTAATATTGATAACTCCAACACTGTCATTCATGTTTACAGAATAATCACCCTCGATATTATTTTTAGTCCGAGAACTTTGCTTACGTTGATTGTCAGGAATCAAATCGTTGAGTTGTTGTGCATTTAGAGAGCCAGTTTGAAAAAAGGGCATAATCCCAACTATCAAGCTAATCTTATACAGTAATAATTTATTATGTTTCATAATGAAAAGTTCTATTATAATTCGTCTTGTTTCAGTTCAAATGATGAGATTACAAATTTTGCATTTAATAATTTTGGGTTAGTTTTATAAGCTACAATCTGGGCATTCTCCAAGCCTAAGTAAGGGGATTCTTCTTTAAGGCGTTTATCAAATTCTATCAATTCCGAAATGTTAGCTTTCTTTAAAAGTATCCTTAACGTATGAACATCAAAGATATCTCCTTCCTTTGTTGAGACAGAATTAGTTTCGAATTTCACACCGGTTTCTCTGGCAATAGTATCTACTCTACCAGCTAATTTATCACGAGAATAAGTTCTATTTCTGTCTAATCTTTTAAGTGCCAATTCAAGACGCTCTTGAATAACTGCCCGATTATTTAACCACTCCTCCTGGTTAACAATATTTGATTTTTTTATTTTATATAAATCTACGGAATACTTAAATTTTTTAGTTACTGAGCTCAGCCAAACAATGACACATATCCAGAGAAATACTGATAATAGCACTCTTTCTCTCAATGACATTAAATTAAATATATTATAAAGCATAAGGTTATTTTTTCTAAATTTTAGCTGTAGGTTTTTCAGTGGTACTAGAACTAATTTTTTCTATTTGAGTTTCATAGTCATTAAAGGTTACAACAATTATAAAGTGAGCTTTTCCCTCCCTTGAATTTATCTCAATCAATTCAACTTTAGAAATATTTTCTAAATTATTTAATTTATCTCTAAACTGATTAACCTCTAAAACACTCTTCCCTTTTCCTTGAATTTTAATTCGATTATATGTGTCAGCTAAAGCTTTCTCAAAATAAACAGATTTCGGCCGTTGTGTATTTATGAGACCGAGCATATTAAATGGTCGCATTTCATTTTGCGCAAATTGCTCAATTTTCTGTTGTAAACTCAATTTGTTTTCAATGAGTAGAATTTCATTCAAACGACCTTCATTAGTAAGAAGAAAATCCATTTTAGAATTTTTATTATTTAAAATTACCAAACTAATTTGCGCTACTAATAGTAGTAAAGCCGCTATGCCTGCACCTAAAGTGGCATACCAAATACGCCGTGTTTTAATACGATTTTTTTTCTCTTTTTCAGTAAATGATAATTCCCTAACATCAGTTTGCCATAATCTTTTTACACTCACTAGAGTATTTACTAATTCAGCCTTGGCGTTTTCCGAAATTTCTCGGGTGATAAATTCTTTTTTATGTACAAACAAAACAGAATCATCACGATTAAATTTTTGCTCTTCACCGATCCAATAAAAATCTTGTTGATAATATCCGGTGTTATCTAATGTCAGTTTAAATTTATCTAATATATCATTCTTAGTCTGATCGATATCACTTTCCTGAATAAAAGGTATAGAGATTACTTTAGAGGGTGCTGAACAATTAGCCGAAAAATATAGAGCTGACAGAGTCGATTCTGTAAATAGATAGATTACAGTCGGTACCTCAAATATTTGCCCCAGGCAACTTACAAAACTTGGTACGACGTGATGAAAACTCTCAAGATTTTCAAAGCCAAGTTTGCGAATGCGATCCTTATAAGCAGCATATATTAAAACTGAACCTGCGTTTTCATCAGACCAATATCCCCATAATAATTGATCAACAGGAAATGGAGATATTCCTTCAAGTAATAATTCTAAATATTCTTCCAACTCGTTACTATCGATCTCCTCAGGTATAGAAAAAGATTTACTAACAAAAGCTTCACTCGGCAGTAAACAGACTTTTGACGGCTGAATTTTCTCATCCAACTTTTCTTTTAAACTATCTATATTAACTTTCACTTATATATTAAAATTTTCAGTCATTCGAATAATTTCAAATGGATAAGATAAATTATCACTTCGAGTTTTATTCGGAATAGTAGTCACCTCTGGATTAATATTTTCCTTACGAGGAATTGCCGGTTGGGGAGCATTAGAAATTGAAGGTGATGATCCTTTCCATGTTACTAAAGCAGATATGAGAAAACTGGCTTCTCCTCGCGAAGCAGTTACATTAACCTTCATTGCAGAAACTTGTGTTGAAAATAACCTACTGTTCTGAGGGGGTGCAACACCGACAAATCCCTGATCGTTATTACCGGTGATAAATCGATCATCTTCTGTATTTGCTTCACCGTCATCGCCGGCTATATAATCAAACAATGATTCTGTGTCATAGCCATCGATACGATTTATTATATTTCTAATGACTTGATTTGCCGATTGAATATTTACCTTACCATTGTAATAAATTGAAAACGTATCTTTTAATAACCTAAATTTATTATTAGGCCTGCCCTCTTCATCAAAAAATGCTGTATCAAATCCTTTAATTAATTTTATCTCTTCCCAACTTTTAATAATATCATTAGGCGGTTGATAAGGTGGACTCTGATTTTCATAATAATCCTTTTCTGCACCATTTATTTGAGTGCCATCATCCCTATCAGTCCAATCAAGTATCGAACTAGCAAGTTCACCCGCTTCAACTAAATCAATTTCAAACTCAATAAAAATATCTCTCAGTAAATCGAAATCGTTCAGTTTTAAAACAAATGGCAGCGAAAGTTTCGATGACTCATCTTCAATGCTCACACTTATCGATATATCTTCACCCAAATCAACCTCTGCGTATTTTAAAGGATTTCCCCAGCCTTGAGCAGTTGAATACAATCCCTTGTCAATTTGTCGAATTTCATTGATGACAGCTAACGTAGTTTCAAAAGCTGAAATTGCTTCGACACGTAACTCATTTCGATGATAAAAAAGTCCATAATATTTTATACGAGCGACTGCCTCATCCATAAATGATACCAATATAAATGAAAGTAAGGCAATTATCCCGAGAACAAAGACAATCACACTTCCTTTTGGTTTTTTGGATTTTTTAATAGATCGGTACATCTTGATTTTTTGGTGGAACATATAAACTGGTTTCTCTCACTTCATCGTCTTTGCTAAATTTAAGGATTATATTATCAGGCAAAATAAAATTGCCGTTTCGATCCTCATCAGGCTGATCAGTTATTTCCCAATTATCATCGTCACTATCATAGTAACCAAACCGAATTGATTCTACAAAACTAGAAACAACAGTTTGAAATATTTGATCAACTTCCTCTATCTCCTGAAGCCTTGAATGCCATAAAATTTTCAACCCTTCTTCTTCTTCAAAATAAAGATAACAAGTCAAGCCGGGTAACGCTAATTCTTTCCACACCATTAGAGCCGGTGTATCCTTTAACTGAAAAGATAATAACGGTTCATCAAATTCGCTAAATCCGGGCGGTCTTTTCCAACTTATCGGTATCTGATTATTTTGAGATTTCCCTTCAGAATGTGATAAAAGCTGATTTAGAAATAATGTCACTCCATCGACGTGATCATTAAAATACTGATTGTCATCATCATTAAGCCAAATATTAGTAATCGAATAAAGATACATTGAAGCGGAAGTCATGAGTATGCCGGTAGCCGCTAACGACAACAGAACTTCTATCAAAGTAAACGCTTTGTTATTTTTTAGATTCATAATCCGCGACTCAGTCTTCCATTAATTAAACGGTCGGTATTTTCCGCAATCAGAGTTGTTCGATCAACAGGATCTGACCAAGTTGGCCGCAATAAATAAAGCGTCTCAATAGTGTTAACAGATTCTTTTTCATTTGGAGGACTCAACTCAATTGACAAAACAACTTTGAATAAATCACTCACTTGAGTGGACTCAATCTCAGCGTCCCAATTTGCTGTTCCTGATAGAATTGTTTCAATTTGACCTCCCTTTTCAAATTCATCACGATCGGCTTCAAGTATCACTTGGTTTCTGACAAATCGAAGATCGGACTGATAATCTGTTTTGCTATCTAACGTCTCTAAGCTCAACAAAGTATTTACGAAAGATTGGGTCAACGCGACAATGGCCAATGCAAAAATAGCCAATGCAAGTGCGACTTCAATCATTGAAAATCCACGAACATTATTTTGACCAATTTTTTCCACTTTAATTTATTAGTTGCGAATAAGATTTCAAATTCCCGTTGTACTCAATTCAGCGTTTGAAAATGGATCAAATCGATGAACCGATTCTGAGTTGTCATATTTGAGAGATACAAAAAAAGGTGTTGAAGATCGGTCAGGATGAAATGTTACATGAGAAATTTCTTTTCTGGAAAAATCATTAAGTCGTTTGGCACTGATTCCTCTTGCAGGTAAAATTTTATAAAATGTGACATCAACATCTGGATCGTCAGATTTGTAACCAGTTTCAAAAGAAATAATTTCATTCATTCTCTCTCCTAATACTAAAAATTTTGATGTTTTTGTATCAAAGGTAAGTAAGACCGGTTCTTTAATGCTGGCAGATTGAAAACGCGATTCACGCACTGCAATTTTCAAAATATCAGGTAAAGGACGTTCACCCAATCCCGATAAAAACGATTCAACATTGAAAATTATAAGGCCTGAGATTAGAACCATCAGAGTCATAACCAGTAGTAATTCTATGATAGTAAATGCTTTTAGCCTCGATCTACTAGCTATACTTACCGAAGCATGTGCGCGAATCGCAGATTGAAGAACTCGTCGATTTGACAATGTAGTTATGCTTGGTCTGATCAATTTGAATAGTTTTTGAAAGAAGTATGAACTTTCTTTACTCTAAATATTTGTAAACTATTAGCCATTAACCCCAAAGACGCCCATAAGTTGCAAAGTAGTTTAAATTTTTCCGATTTCAAGATTCTAAAGTCGAGTGTCTCAAAAATTGATTTTTGAATTTAATGTATAGCGATTGCCATAAATGTTTTCGTATATTTTTAAATTTCAGGACTAATAAACTGAATGATTTTACAGTTATCAAAAAATTGAAAGCCGGAATATTTAATTCATACATTAATGGGAATGCCGTAAGCCCACTTACAATTAAACCAAATATAATAAATCTCGTGAGCCAGCGTATCTGTGTCAGTTCTTTTTGCATATTATTAAACTAAATGGTTACTTAATGCATTTTATTGAAATAACACTAAATCTTGAGATAACTGATACCGTTTGAGAATTATTATCAATAAATAAATCATCGTATGATTCATTATGGACTGACACTACTATATAAGGATAAAACTCTTGTTCAATTAAATGCTTCGTAACATACCTTAACTTAGGGTTCTTACGGAACATTTCAGTTGCCATAGATGAATAAAATCTGAGATTATTCTCTATCGCTCTAATCTCAGATTTTACTGTTAGAGGATCTCCCTGATTGAAAACAGCAAAGGTGAAAAAGACAATTAAGGCAAGATAGCCTGAACCCCTTACTAGTCTTTGATAAAATCGAATTGAATTACTCAAGATATCATTTCTAGAGAAAATAATTTTTTCTATCATTGAATAACTATTTGATCCGAAAATATATCGATCAGCAGTAGCAAATAGCAAAATGATTGAAATTATTGCTAGCAGAAATAAAATCGGAATTGTTTTTAGTGGAAAATTTAATTCAGCAGTCTCAAATGACTAGTTAAATAAATCAGAAAAACAAATATAAAGAGGAATTATTTCGAATACACTATAATATTTCCTATTGATCAGATTTAGTTCTATAAATTTTATCCTATTCATTTTTTCTGATCTCATAGATGCATTAATCATTTTATCTTCTTCGACCTCCCCTATCATATTAAGTCATAACTTGACTCAATAAACAAATGTAAACTAATTATGTAACCTTTCGCATTCAACTGAAAATACCAAATTCTAACAATTATTATAATATTATACTATGAACTATAAAGTGTGTTTATTTTTATTTATTCTAATTTCTAATTTATCAATCCCAACTACGTCTAACGCCGCCATCACCTACAGTGCAGTCAACGACTTTTCTAATACTACAAACAATGAGACATCATTGTGGTCTTATCGAAGTCAATCGAGCCTAACTCGTGATGGAGTTTATGATTTATTACCTGGATTTTCGACATTTGCCAATAATTGGGAGCCGGATATTGGACTATGGACTGCATCAATTTTAAATCCGGGTGTCGGAGTAAACGACACGGGTGGCCCTTCAACCTTTACCTTTAACACATCCACTTTCATCTGGCCGGTTAATACTATTTGGATGCATCCTGATCCAAATGGATTAGTTGTCGTTAGTTGGTTGAGTCCTACTTCCGGTCTAGCAGATATTGAATTCAATTTTACCGATATGGATGCAAACGGTGGCAATGGTATTGGCTGGTTTGTAGATCTCGGAGATAATAGTGGCAATTTACTATCTGGCTCATTTGCCAATGGTGGAAGCAGTGGTACACAAACGGTCAATGGAGTTTCAGTTTCAATCGGTGATAGAATAAATTTCATCGTCTCGCCACCATCAACAGATCACGGTTTTGATTCAACAACATTTACCGCTACAATCACTGTCCCAGAGCCATCAACTGTTGGGCTTGCCATGTCTCTTTTTTCGATAGTCTTAATTTGTATTCGCAATAAATGTAACACAATTTTTCATGTATAAGTTCTAATGTTTAAAATAATTTGAATGAAATTTGTGAAACATTACTTGAAATAATTTTCTAATGTAGGTTTAATATTTTTATATGAAAATTAAGGCAGTCGCATTTGTCGGTTATCCCGTTACTAAAATTGAACGGTCACGCAAATTCTATGAAGAAATATTAGGGCTCACCACTGAACGAGAGTACTTGGATGATGAAGGGTGTTGGATCGAATACGATATCGGTGATGTGACTTTGGCAATTTCCAATATGTCATCAGAATGGAAATCATCATCAGATGGACCTTCTATCGCCTTGGAGTTAGAAGATTTTGAAGACGCAATTAAAGAACTGAAGGGAAAAAATGTGAAATTTGCCATCGAACCGTTTGATACGCCGGTCTGCCATATTGCTGTAATTTTAGACCCCGATTGTAATTCAATTACTTTGCACATGAAAAAAGCCAGTCATCCTGAAAATCAGCCCCCTGAGAAGAAGGAATAATTTAAAAATTACTTTGTCCAAGCAGTAAATACCACACTCAATACTCTGATTAATTTGCCCGATTTATTCCTAATATCCGCTTGACAGTGAACGAGTGTTTACTATACATTTGTGCATTATGGAAAATCTAACACTGAGACAACAGGAAATTTTAGGATATATTCAACTCCATATGAGTCAGTTTGATACTTGGCCCAGTTTTCGTGAGATACAATCGCACTTTAGGTTTAAAAGCACCAATGCTGTCATGGGCCATCTTCGTGCCCTGGAAACCAAAGGCTACATAAGCCGTGTTCCCGGCCAGGCAAGATCATTTCGCATCACCTATGACTTTAATGATGATCAACGCCCCGAAGATGCAATTGATGTAATCGATATTCCTGTTTATGGAACAATCGCTGCCGGTTATCCGGATGGAGTTGAACCGAGTGGCGAAATTGGTCGATTACAAATTGATACTAAAACTGTCGGTGTTCGACGCTCACGTCGTTGTTTTGCATTAAAAGTCAGTGGCGAAAGTATGATCGACGCCGGAATTTATGATGGTGATATTGTAATCATCGAACCCTACCCTCCACAAAATAATGATATCGTTGCTGCACTCATCGATGGTGAAACAACATTGAAACGTTTTATCCAGGAACCAGGCAGAGCACCATTCTTAAAAGCAGAAAATGATCATTATCCTGAATTTCATCCGGTCACAGAACTGATCATACAAGGTATCGCAAAAGCTGTTGTGCGGAATTTATAATTGAGTAATTTTTTGCCAGGATTGACTGGATAAGAATTATTTATTAAAATCCAGATAACAAAAATTGACAATTATTGTTATTATATCTAATTTGAACTCATGAATGTATCACTCACACCGAAATTAGAAAAATGGGTTCAGGAAAAAGTTAAAACAGGATTTTACAAGTCTTCATCTGAAGTCATTAGAGATGCTCTGCGAGTTCTTCATCTGTTTGAAGAGGAAAAAGAAAAGAAATTAAAAAATTTACGGAATGATTTGATGATAGGAGTCGAACAGTTAAATGAAGGTAAATCACAAAAATTTGATCAGAAAGTAACTGACAAAATTAAAAAGTTGGGACGCCAACAATTGAATGGCTAAACAATTATTTATCTCAAATGAAGCACTTTCTGATTTGCAAGATATCTGGGAATTTATCGCAGAAGATAGTCAAATAAATGCAGATAGATTTATCGATCAACTTTATAGTAAATGTATTGACCTTACAAAATTAGATGGGGTTGGTAGGCATAGAAATGATTTACTAAAAGATATGATGAGCCTGCCGTATAAAAAATATATAATTTTTTTTCGGCGAAGTAACAAAAAAATAGAAATTGTAAGAATTCTAAGAGGTTCAAGAGATATACAATCTATAATATATTAGAATATTTACCCTCCCCACTCTTTAATAAACATCCCGCAAGTAGCGCTTCTCCTTTTTCAGCGCTTTGATATAAGTCACGGCCTCTTCTTCGCTCATCTTGCCAAATTCTTGTGCGACTTGATGCAGTGCAGCATCGACATCAGGAGCCATTCGACTCTTGTCTCCGCAAACATAAAAATAGGCGCCATTACTGATCCAGTTCCAAAGTTCTTCTTTCTCCTCTAGCATCTTGTTTTGCACGTACACTTTTTTACCTTGATCTCGGGACCATGCCAAACTGATTCTATTTAAATTTCCATCCACCAACATCGCTTCAAATTCTTCTTCGTACAGGTAATCAGTGTTTTTGTGCTGATCACCAAAAAACAACCATGAACGACCAGAGGCTTTTCGAGCAATCCGTTCCTGTAAAAACGATCGAAAAGGTGCCACACCCGTACCGGGCCCAACCATAATTATATCCTTCGAATCATCTTCCGGCAGACCAAAATGTGACTTCGCGACAAAGACCGGCACATCTGGTTCGTTCAATGAAACTCGATCGGCCAAATATGTCGACGCCACTCCGACCCTCTCCTTTTCCAAAGTATTATAGCGCACAATTGCTATGGTTAAATGAACATCATGAGGAAATTGTGTCGGCGATGATGCAATCGAGTAAAGCCGTGGAACTAATTTGCGCAGTGAGCCGACAAATTCCTGTGCTGAAAATTTCGCACTCGGGTATTCCTTTAAAATATCTACAAAATGCCGATTAAACAGATAATCTTTCAGTACATCTTCTAAATCAGGCTTAAGCAAATTTTCTAAACTTTCTTTTTCTGCAGCATCTGTGACTTTTTCTAAAACCGTATTGAGAAATTTTTTGGTCGGTCCGGCCAGCGCAAATTTATTTGTCAGTGCTTGTTTTATAGAAATTTCTTCAGTCTCTCGAGGTACTAAAATTTTCTCGTCACCGTTCAATTTCAGAACTGAGAGTAATTCATCAACCTCTTCTACTCTATTTGCTGGAAAGACACCAAGCGAATCTCCGCAGCTATAAACCAAATCACTTCCTGCAATATTTAAAGAAAAATGTCGGGTCTCTTTTATCGATCCCTCTTTGTTTAACAATCGATTTTCAGAAACACTCGCTGAAAAAGGATTCTTTTTATCGTACGGAGCTTTTGACATAATGTTGAAAATTCGTTCCTAATAAGAAAAGTTAAAATTATAATGCAAGAAATTAAACATAAGGAAAACAGTAGCACAGTCCGTCTACAAAAATATATAGCTGACTGCGGCGTCTGTTCTCGCCGTAAAGCAGAAACATTTATTGAGTCAGGATCTGTAGTTGTAAATGGAAAAATCGCTCAGATAGGCCAAAAAGTTATTCCGGGGAAAGATCAGGTTTTTGTGAATAAAAAGCCGATTCATCACATTACAACAATTTCAACTACCCTGTTACTCAACAAACCAAAAAATTTTATTTGTACAAATGACGATCCTTTTGCTGAAAAAACAGTATTTGATCTTCTGCCAAAACAATTTGCCAAGCATAGACTTTTTAGTGCCGGTCGACTCGATAAAGACAGTGAAGGTATGCTGATTCTGACTAATGATGGTGCACTGGCGCATCGAATTACCCACCCTTCTTCGCAAATAGTTAAACGCTATCAGGTAAAATTGAACAGTTCCTTTGATACAAAAATTATCCCGAAGTTACTCAAGGGATTAAGATCAGAAGGTGAACTACTAAAGGCCGATAAGGTTTTAATATCCAATTTACGAGCATCTGAAATTTTCGATATAGAGGTTCACCTTATGCAAGGACGGAAGCGAGAGATTAGACGAATGCTTGAATTATTTGGCTATCAAGTTAAAAAACTAAAACGCTTTCAAATTGGCAGTCTAAAAATGAAAGGCATGCCGCTCGGCAGTGTCAGAGAGTTGAGTGAAAAAGAAATTTCACTTTTATTTGCCTAAATATAAATATTTATCTTGTTTTTAAAATTTAAATTATCTGAATTCAGTCATGCAAAAATTTTTAGTATTTATCGTATTTCTTTCTGTTTGCCAATTTTCTCACGCAGTTGATAAAATCAAACTTCATCTTGCACCTTCAAAGAAATCACCTTCTATTTTACAGGTAAAATCAGATGATCCAAGACTCACTGAGGACATACCGACAATTATTGATAAAAAAAATCAACAGATTTGGTATGAAATTACCTACACTGACAGTTTAATCGGCTATGTTGCAAACAGAGATATTGGAAAAGATTTAGCTGCCATTCCTGGTGCTAAAATTCATTTAAAACCAAACAACAAAAGTCCTCTGCTCGCTATTGTGGGTAAAGATCATTTCACAGAAGTCATCCAGGCTGGCGATTGGATAAAACTAAAATTTGAAATCCCCATCACTCTCTACTTTCAAAAAAGATCTGACATCGACGCAGTGGTAGAAATTGAAGATAAACCATTCATTGAAGTTGACAATAAAAAGGAATTAATTCCTACAAATCCATTTAACAAAACCCGTTACTTTGAAGGACACCTGAAAAGAGTCGGCAAACCACTCAGTATCACATCCAAATATAAATATCAAATTGTTAAATCCAATGGTAGAAGGATTGCTTTTATCGATATCTCAAATTTACTGGTTAGCAATCTCAGTAAAACTTACCTTAATAAAGAAGTTATTGTTTACGGTACACCTGTACGATTAAAGAACAGTGATGATTTTTTAATTAACGCAATCACCATGAGGCTCCCTTAAATTTTATGCATCATTTCATTAATAAGTAAATTATGAAAAAAATTGATGGTAATGCGATTTCACGTGAAATTATTGAAGAGCTTAAAATAGACGTTGCTAACCTTGAAGGTCCTAAACCGTGTGTCGCCTTTATCAGAGTCGGCGAAGATCCGGCATCCGTTGTTTACGTCAACAAAAAGAAAAAAATAGCTGAAGAAATAGGCATTGAGAGCAGACTTATTTTGCTCGATGATAAAATTTCTGAATCAGATTTAATTTGTGAAGTGGATCGTTTGAATAATGATTCATCCGTACATGGATTTTTAATTCAAACGCCTTTACCAAATCACATCAATGACACTATCATTTTAAACCGTGTTAATCCTGAAAAAGATATTGATGGTTTTAGTTATGCAAACCTGGGCCGACTCTGTCAGGAAAATCCTGATAGTTTTATCGCTTGCACACCTGCAGGTATAATTGAAATCTTACAAAGAACTAATGTTAAAACTGAAGGCAAACATGTAGTAATAATTGGCCGAAGTCTCATTGTAGGAAAACCGTGCTCACTTCTTTTTTTAAGAAGACATTTGATGGGTAACGCCACAGTCACAGTCTGTCATTCAAAAACTGCAGATTTAGCATCGATCACAAAACAGGCCGATATACTAATTGCTGCTATTGGGAAACCTAATTTTGTAACAGTTGATATGGTCAAAAAAAATGCAGTCATCATTGATGTAGGAATTAACAGAATCAAAGATGATAGCAAAAAATCGGGTTACCGATTAGTCGGAGACGTCGATTTTTTGAATGTTGAACCAGTTGTCGATAAAATTACTCCTGTTCCAGGTGGAGTGGGACCTATGACTGTTGCCATGCTTATGAGCAATACTGTAAAAGCTTACAAAAACTCGAGAAATTAAATTATTTTATGTTAATAATCACTTAAAAGTTATTCTTGATTATGTTAATCCCTTATATAAGGATTCGAAATATTGAATCTTACAAACTAAAGAAAACTATTGAGTGATGTACCCACAGTTCTGGTTGTTGACGATCAACCTATAAATGTTAACTTGCTGCAAAGAAAATTGGAACGAGCAGGTATGAAGGTACTCTCTGCTTACAATGGCAGAGAATGTTTGGAAATTATCGAAAACACTATACCAGACTTGATTCTACTTGATATAATGATGCCTGAAATGGATGGTATCGAAGTTTGTCGGCAATTAAAAGCAAATGAAGATACTGAAGCAATTCCTATTATTTTCATCACTGCAAAATCTACTAAAGAGGGAAAACTTCAAGGCCTTAGTGCCGGTGCTGCTGACTATATTACCAAACCTATTGATCTGGAAGAAACTCTCGCTCGCGTAAAAACCCAACTTCGTATTCAAAATATTTATCGTCAAAATATTGAACTTCAATTGCGACTTGCAGAAACTCGACAAAGTGCTGCAGTAGGTGCAATAACGCAAGGAATTGCTCATAATCTAAATAATCTTCTTGGAGTCGTAGTCGGTTACATCGATCTAATTAAAAGTGGTTATGAGAGCAGCAAAATGGTTAAAAGAAGTGCATTGCTCATGGAGCAAGCTGTACAGAGAATGATTAATATAATTCGCCAACTAACGACTATTGCAAATAAAGAAAAAGTAAACTTATACCCTCGCCCATTAAATACACTTCTGCATGCAACGATCGAGCGTTTCAAAAACGAAAATAATTTGAATGGAAACGTATCGATTGAAACTTCAACTCCGAATTTACAAGTTTCGTCAAATGCCGAAGTATTTGAAAGCATAGTGGGGCAATTACTATTAAATGCATGGGAAAGCTATGGTGAAGATCATCCGGAAAACGATAGACAAATAAAAATAGAAACTGAATTAACTGAAAAATATGATAACAGATTTATAGCAATAAAAGTTTCTGATCAAGGTGTTGGAATTGATGATGAAATAGAAGATCATATCTTTGAGCCCTTTATAACAAATAAAACTGCAATTGGTCGTGGTATGGGATTAACAATAGCACGCCATAGTATCAGAAATATCGGTGGAGAATTAAATCTGGAACGTATCCCCGAAGGCGGAACCAGAGCCATACTCTTACACCCACTCTAACTAAACCTGTTATGGCAAAAATCGCATTCATAGGCTCGGGCAGAATGGCCTCGGCAATGATCTCTGGGCTCTTAAACAAAGGTGTTTATAATCCAGAAAATATTATTTGCACTAGTGCAGATGATGGCACCGGTGAGGCACTTGCCGTAAAAACTGGTATCCACCACACCAACGATTTTGAAAAATTACTCTCTGATTCTGACACGGTTATTCTGGCAATCAAACCACAACAGTTAGCCGATATAAATTCTGAGCTATCTGCACTATGCAATGATAAATTAATCATATCTATATTGGCGGGCACACCTATTAATAAACTAAGTGCTTATTTTCCTGATGCCAAAAACATTGTCCGTGCCATGCCCAACACGCCAGGACAGATTGGCCAGGGCGTTACCTGTTTCGCCTCCAATAGTCCGTTAGCTATAAATGAAAAACAATTAGTAGAAAATATTCTCGGTTCTATGGGCACTGTTTTTTCTATAGACGAAATCCACCTTGATGCCGTTACAGCACTCAGCGGCAGCGGCCCTGCCTATGTTTTTGAATTCATTGCCGCTTTGAGAGACGGCGGAATTGAAGCCGGACTTGAACCAAATTTATCTTATCAACTCGCACTCCAAACGGTTATTGGATCTGCAAAATTATTGGAGCAAACCGGAGAACCCCCAGAAACACTACGCGGTCGCGTAACCTCGCCCGGCGGCACTACACTAGCTGGGTTAGAAGTATTGAATAAATTTAATTTTCACAAAATTATAGACGACACAATTAAGGCAGCTAAAAAACGATCTATTGATTTATCGAAGTAGGATTTTGCTGGAAATTGCAATTAACAAAAAACAATAACTGAAATTAAAGTAGTTAGTCTCTTTTAAATTTTTTTTACTAACGCCAAACTTTTTAAAACTATTACACTACAGTTACTTATCTCAAAATAAGATATTCAAAATTTAATTGTTTAACAATTTCTTAAAGATTTTAATTGAATCTAAAACTGAATTTGTTATGGTTTGATTTAAGTTTGTTTTTATTTAACATTTTTTAAATCCTAACAATATGCAATAAATGAAGAATAAACGCTTCTCCCGATTCCGTACGTCTATAAGTAATCCACCCAGATTAAAAAAACCCTATATTGGCTTTATAGTGTTTCTGTACTTCTGGGTGGTTTTATCTTATGCAACATCATTTGCTAAAAGATCACATAGCTTCGACGATAATCATATTAAAACAAAAAGCTTTGATGAAAACTTTGCTAAAGATTCTGATTATAGAATTGATCGAATAAATCCAAATCATAAAAAGAATTTTAAAAATATAAATAAGAAGAAAAGTAAAAAGAAAAAAAAGAAGTATAAGAAACGAAAAAATAATCGGCATAAAAATAAAGATCGGCATAATGATCATCACAAGGATAAGGACAACGATAAAGATAAAGACAGTAACGATGATAAGGACAAAGATGATGACGGAAAGGACGATGATAAAGACGATGGTGGCGGTGGTGAAAATCAGTTGCCTCAAGCCGATTCTCAGTCAGTTAATGTTAATGAAGATTCTACACTAAATATTCAACTAACTGCAAATGATCCTGATGGCGATTTTCTAGATTTTATTATAATAAATCCTCCTCTTCATGGAACTATATCTGGCAATCCACCCGATTTAGTTTACACACCTACATTAAATTATTTTGGTGATGATGTATTCACATTTATTGTAAATGATGGCATTGATGACTCGCTATCAGCCACTGTTTCAATTTCAGTTTTATCTATAAATGATACACCAACTGGATCAATCACAGACATATCTGTAGATGAAGACTCACCGCCGACAGCCATCGATCTATTCACTGTATTTGACGATGTCGAAGATGATGACGCTAATTTAATTTACTCTATCGAATCCAACGACAACCCAACTCTTGTTTCGTCAACAATCGACAACCTCACAGGAAATTTATTAATTTCTTATTCAGCCAACCAAAACGGCATCGCCAACATCACAATTCGCGCAACGGACACAGTTGGGCTATCGGCTGATCTGCTATTGGCTATTAC
>JAJFLR010000074.1 GCA_021772565.1 Opitutales bacterium
AATATTCTTCTGAATTTCATTGTAGGGCCTCCGCGACTCGACTGAGCTCGCCGTAGTCTTGCGGAGTGCCTCAAGTTGCTTAGTCTTCATACAAGGCATCGAACAAGTTCGAGCCCTACAAATTTAGATTTAAAAACTTGGAATTTATAGATAAGCTGAGCTGTTATGTTTTTGAGGCGAAAGCCTCTTTGGAGTGCGGCGGCCCTCGGCGTGCTCGGTCGAACGCTGACGCCGCTTTTCAGACAAACTGAACGTGTCGTTGTCCTCGTGTAGAGACTCTGGAAATTTACATTCGCATATTTCCGTGACCTTTAAAAGCGGTGTTGCTAGCACCGCACTCCAAAGAAGCTGCGCTTCAGGGATTGCTCATTTGAGGCAAAAGCCTCTTTGGAGTGCAGCGGCCTTCGATAAACGCACAGTCCAAGACGAGTCATCACTACCAGGCTACCATTTTTAATGCTGAATTTCTTGCTCTGTTGAGAAGAAATTCTGTGATAAGAACCTAAATGAAAACCTGCGGTTTTCAAACTTTCCCTTCCAGTCCCCTCCACGGGGAATTACAAGTTAAATCTAAAACTACGCACCTGATAGTAATCAATTTTCTTTATTATAGGCCATTAAATTAGCATAACCCTCTTCGCCTAAATAACGTTTTATAATTTTTGGTTCTCCTTTGGTTAGATCGACAACAATTAGACTGTCCATGCAGTTATTAAACTCATCGTCCATATTGAAACTTAGAATACTGCCGTTTAACTTCAAATAATGTTTTAATAAAACAGGCACACCCTTGCCGTCTCCCTCAACTTCAGAAATTAACGCGGAGACATCGTCGATATTTTTCATTCCATATCTAACCGTTTCTTTTTCCAGTTCACTTAACTTTGGTTTTGGTGGCGGATTTTTAGCTTTTACAAACTGGGATAGTTCAGAATTAAGTTCATTGTGCTGCAGAAATTCTACCATTAAATCTTTGGATATACTCAAGTAGTCACTGCTGGCACTAACAGGCCCAAAGAGCATTTTATATTTTGGATTTCGACCCACATATTCACCAATACCCCGCCAGACGATAGCTAACGTGGCATGCTTTCTTTGGTATTTCGGACTTATAAAAGTGCGTCCAAGTTCCAGGGCTGGGTTTAAGTGTTCAAATAGTTCTGGTTTATAGGCAAATAATGTACTGGTATAAAGTCCATCTAGGCCAATGTGACGAACAATTTTATCAGTTTGGCCGACTCGATAGCCACCGACAATTTCTCGCGTTGTCTTATTCCAAAGAAAAAGCTGCAAATAATATTTATCGTATCTATCAAGTAAGCAAGAACTGCCTGTCCCTTCTTGAACCGCTCGAAAGGTGATTTCACGCAAGCGGCCAATTTCTTTCAATGTTTCAGGAATACGCCATGCTTTTGTAATATAAACTGAATAATCTCCATGTTCAATCAACAGATGCTTATCTTCTAACGCTTCAATTTCAGTAGAAATAATTTCCGGTGATATTGGATCAATTACCGGCTCAAAAACTTTTTCATTTTTGTAGCGTTTGGTTAATTTAGAAAATTTCAGTCGAACTTTCTTTTCTAAATTCAAAACATCGTTTTCAGTAGATGTTTCAAAATTTCTCAATATATAAGTTCTCAGTCGCAAATAATCAGTCAGCTCTTTATCTGATGAATATCTCGATAATTTTTTAAATGGAATAATAGCTCCAATTTTTATAGGACAACTAATTTCATCAGATTGATTTTTAATTCGTTTCAATAAAATATTTTTCATAAGTGGTCTGAGCAACCCGGCAATCTGAGCCAATACATTATTTTGTCCCTCAATAAATGCAGGAATTGCTGCTGTTTCATTTTCATTTAAAATTTTAGCAATTCTACTGTCCCATTCTAAATCAGTATCATACTGGCTTCTCAAATCAATTTTTGATAAATTACCGCCCGGGAAGCAGACTAACAGTCCACCTTCATTAAGTTGTTCACAACATAACTTATATTCTGTAGTATTAATAAAATCAGTTTCTTTACTATTAGCACTGAATGACTCAGCAGGGATTATGTTATCAAAATTTGCTGCTAAACTGCCGATGTTTTTGTTCAGCACAAGTTTGGTATCCGGCCTCTTTTGCATTAACAGTGATCCTAATACCAAACTATCAAGTCCGCCAAATGGCTGATTTGCGACAATCAGGGCACTTCCTTTTTCAGGAACTTTATCCAAATATTCATCAGAAATTTTGTATTCTGCGTATAATATTTTTAATACGTTACTAAACAAACTTCGCTTTTCATCAGATATTTTACCTTGCTCAACAAATTCAGTGTACGCCTCATTTAGAGAATGAAATCCAAGCAATGCCTCGAATGGCATTTCGACAATTGATTTAAGCTTAGTGCCGGATTGACGAATTCTCGAAAGATTTTTTAATTGGGTAGAAACAACATTTTCTTTTATTGCTCCTTTGATATTTTTAATAAAAGTTTTCATATAAAACTAATTACTCTAGGATATTATAATTATTATGACCGATTCGAGTAAAATAATTTTGCAGCCAGGCTATGATGACTATCATAAGCGTGAAGAGTTCAGCGAACATCTTGGCTTTGCTTGCATCAAAGCCCTAAAAGAGGATTTGTCTCGTATTGTTGTTATAGATTATACAGCCGAGAGAAAAGCTATAACTGCCGATAAGCTACTCGCTATCTCATTAATTCTAGCACAAAAATGGCGCAGAAATATTTCAGATAAAAGAGTAGGAATTGTAATTACCCCTGGAATCGGTGGGATGATTACTAATTTAGCATTAGTACTGGCAGATAAATCTCCGGTAAATTTAAATTTTACCACAGGTCGGTCTTCACAAATTGCCAGCATAAATAAAGCAGGTCTAACAACAATTATTTCTGCAGAAAAATTAATTTCCAAATTTGATAAATTTCCATGGCCTGAGAAGACGATAGATATCTCTGCTGAAATTAAAGGAATAAATAAAATTGAGATTATTAGTTGGTTACTACTGATTAAATTTTTATCTGCCGATGCTATAGCTAAAAAAATTAAACTACGCAAAACCGGAAACGATACTGAAGCCGCAATATTATTTAGCAGTGGTAGCACTGGCACACCTAAAGGTGTTGTCTTAACGCATCGTAATATTTTGGGAAATTCCAGACAGATATCTGATGTTAGTTTGATGTTTAAAAATGAAAAATTGTTGGCTTCTTTGCCGTTATTTCACAGTTTTGGTTTTACCGTTACTATATGGCATATTTTATTAAAAAATCTTATCGCAGTAACTCTACCCTCACCTCTTGAAGTCAAAAAAATTTCTGAAGTAATTAAAAAAGAACAAGTATCAATATTATTGGGAACACCTACTTTTTTCAGACCGTATTTTAAAAAAGTTAATCCGGTAGATTTAAAAAGTTTAAGGATAGTAGTTGCAGGTGCTGAAAAAACTCCTGACGGTTTCAATAAATTATGGGAAGAAAAATTTGGCTCACAATATTTGGAGGGCTACGGAATAACTGAAACTGCGCCTGTTGTCAGTGTAAACTTACCAGAAAAAGAAAATAAAAGAGAAAAATCTGTCGGTAAAATGATGCCGGGAATGATTGCTAAAATTATCAACCCAGATAATGAGCAGGAGATATCGATTCATGAGATTGGTATTTTAGCACTGCGTGGAATCAATGTGTTCCCCGGTTACTTAGATGATGTTGAACTCAACCAAACTATATTTCAAGATGGTTGGTATGTCACAGGTGATCTTGCAAGATTTGATAGAGATGGTTATTTATATATCGAAGGCAGGCTCAGTCGTTTTTCAAAAATCGGCGGCGAAATGGTGCCGCACGGTGCGATTGAAGATCATATCATTGCAATCTTCAAGTTAGAACAAAGTGAAAAACAAATTATCGCTGTAACCGGAATCAAAGATGAAGTTAAAGGTGAGTCATTAGTCTTGCTGACGACAGTAGTAATTGAGGCAAACGATTTGCGTCAAAAATTAAAAGACGTGGGTTTATCAAATTTATGGATCCCAAAAATAGTTAGGAAAGTCGAAGTAATTCCATGCCTGGCTTCAGGTAAACTCGATATAAGAGGATTACAAAAAATGGCGAGTGAACTGGGTTAAGCTTCTGAAATAATTCTGGAAACAAAGTAAGTGGAACAATGGGAAAAGCTATCAGATTGTGTTTTGCTCAACTCCAAAGGAGTCAATACTGGTTCTGGAAAATAATTTCACAAAGTGATTTGAAAAAGTTATGAAGGCTCAAGTCACATAGATTACTTCGTCCAGCCGTCGTAGCAATAGGCTACTATGGCGGAGTAGGCTCGCGTTGCTCCTCGCAATGACAACGGTGTTTTCATTTGTCATTGCGAATTCGACTTTAGTCGAATGTGGCAATCCATCTGACTTTTTGTGAAATTAATTCCTAGAACCCGTCTGTCACCCACGGTTTTTAAATATTTCAAATACTGAGCCCTGAAAGGGCGAAGGCAACGTTCATTTCCACATATTGTGTTCGCTAAATACAGTATCAAATACCTCTATTAAATTAATTCATATTGAAAATTGAGGTTAAAAAATGTTCCTGCCATTTTTAGATTCGGCGTTACCTTCACCCTTTCAGGGTTCAGAATAAATTTCATTCATATCCCTCGGGAGACCACTTCCCACAAACACTGTATGTGTTTTCTTATTATAGCTTCTGCCAAAACATACTTATCCTTGAAATATCAATGTTGCTCAAGTAACGATCCTCGTATCAAGCTTCAAGGTATTCACAATCCTAAAGAGAATAAAAGAAAAGTCATCCCGACATGTCGAGGCATCGTCAGAACTTTAGAATTGAGGTACTAAAGTCCTACTTCCTCCAATCCATTTTGCCATGGAAGACAACTAACCTCTGCTATTTTTTTTGGATTTGGATCCAGAGAAAAGATAAATGCTTCGCTGTTGGGAATGTCCTTTTGCAAATGACAAAGTGCTTTTGTATCTCGTTCGGTAACTAACGTTGTGGACTTGATCTCAATCAACGCTCGTTTCATACCGGGTCTTTCCATTATAAGGTCAATCTCAATTCCTGATTTTGTTCGTAAATATGAAAAACTAAATTCCTTTCTATTATATGATACAAGCCGTATTACCTCGTTGATAACAAAATGCTCAAAAGCCTTGCCAAAAGCGTATGTTTGAGGAGTGAGGGGAATGCTTAAGGTATTACTTAAAGAGCGCTGGACTCCTAAATCAAAAAAATAAAACTTTGGATTTCCAGCCTGCTGTTTGCGTATCGACTCATTAAAGGGACTGAGCAAAGTTCCAACCATAGTGTCTTCAAGAATCTGAAAGTAAGTCTGAACTGTTGGAGATGACACTCCAATCTGTTGAGCTATTTTTGAATAATTTATATCCTGGCCATTCATTTGTGCAGCGACTGACAGAAAACGCATGAATGGTTCGACCTTTCGAATTAATTGTTCTGCAACAATTTCTTCCTGAAGATAAGTGTGGGTATATGATTTAAGGTATTCAAAACGCTCAGCATCGTTATTGAAATCAAAAATCTTCGGAAGGCTACCCCAAGACAGAACTTGTTCAAGTGAAAAATCGCTGCCAATTTCACGATGGGTAAGTGGGAATAGGTGATAGACAAATGCCCTCCCTGCAAGGAGATTTGCCGCGCCACGCTTTAGTTTTCTAGCGCTTGAACCTGTGAGAACGAAATAAAGCGAGGTACTTTCAATTTGCTGATGAACGAGATCAAGAAGCTTAGGAATTTTCTGGATTTCATCTATAAGAACCCATCTAAGATTTCTATGCCCCTCAATACGTTGTGTCAGCTCTCTCGAATTGAGTGTAAAGGTTTCCATCTCACTCGGTTGCAGTAAATCAATGTAAAGCACTCCCGACTGCCCTATAAAACGATCTTTCAACAGAAAAGTTTTGCCGGTCCCTCGAGGACCAAACAGAAAAAAACTATACGAATCAGGAAATTTAACAAGTCTGTGAAACATACTTTAAATATAGCGGCTAAATTTAAAGTAGCACTTTAAGTAATTTTAAACAAATATTGCAAACATTATATTCAATCACATTTAATCCACATTGATCACATTTTTAGCTGTGAGCATCGAGAGATTCCTGAAGCCAAATGACTTAATAAAAACCCGATAATGCTTTGTAAACAGAACACATCAGTAAACTTTCTCGAAGTAGAACAGATTATTCTGGATCAGAGACATTAATCAACGGATTGAAAATCGAATAAAATCCAGGGTTCGGTTGCTTTCGATAACGACAACGATTGCAGGAATTTTACCGAACAGACAGTCGTCCCAACCACACGTCCTTACGAAATTTCATTCAATCGTTAGGTTATCGTCCGCCAAATTTAATATTGCAACTCAGACAGTATTAAAGTTAAGGGTTAAATATGTCTAAGTTTATCAAGAGACAACTTCAAGGTGAATTGCTTAAAAGCGCGAGTGAGTATCATCGTATTTCGCCTACCTCCCTATCATAACAACTTTGGTAAGCGAATAATAAAGTCCCCCAAACTATATTTTATTGACCCGGGACTAGCTGCCTATTTTTTAAATTTGGAAACGTCCGAGCAGATCGAACGCGACCCATTAGTCGGAGGGCTTTTCGAAAATCTTGTAATATCAGAAGCACTCAAATCTCGAACGAATGATGGAAGACAGCCCAATCTATATTTTTTCAGAAATCAAAATCAAACGGAGATCGATTTACTTTACCCTATGGACGATTCGACTATCCCAATTGAAATAAAATCAGCCCAAACTTTCGATAAATCATTTGCCAAAAATATTAACTATTTCCAAAAGCTGTCAAAGGATCCAAAGAGAGGCCGGATTATTTACAATGGTGATACAGAATTCGAAACAGATTCCTATCGAGTATTGAACTTTAAAAATTCGTTGCCGTCACTGTAATAAAAGATGCAGGATAATCAAATTTATGGATTCCTAAAGTAGTTCGAAAAGTTGAAGCTATTCCAAACTCGATATAAGAGGTTTACAAAATATGGCGAGTGAACTGGGTTAAGCTTCTGAAATAATTCTGGAAACAAAATAAGTGGAGCAGTTCAGGTATTAATGGGAAAAGCTATCAGATTGTGTTTTGCTCAACTCCAAAGGAGTCTATACTGGTTCTGGAAAATAATTTCACAAAGTGATTTGAAAAAGTTATGAAGGCTCAAGTTACATAGATTACTTCGTCCAGCCGGTCGTAGCAATAGGCTACTATGGCGGAGTGCTCGCATTGCTCCTCGCAATGACAACGGTGTTTTTATTTGTCATTGCGAATTCGACTTTAGTCGAATGTGGCAATCCAGCTGACTTTTTGTGAAATTAATTCATGGAACCAGTCTAGACAAGTAGCCGTAGGTGACAGACGGAATCCGTCTGTCACCTACGGTTTTTAAATATTTCAAAAACTGAGCCCTGGCGTGAGCCGTAAAATCAAAAATACTAAGTCGATGAATTAACGAGAAGGTTATGCGTGCTGCTTTCAAAGCAGTTAAGTCTAACCGTGGAGCAGCGGGAATTGACAAGGTAAGTATCAAGATGTTTGAGGCTAATCTTGACGATAACCTCATGGCATTAATGCGAGACTTGAAACAACGTCGCTTCACGCCAAAACCGGTCAGAAGGGTTTATATTCCTAAATCCAAAACCGAGTTGAGGCCTCTCGGCATTCCTGCCGTTAGGGACAGAGTTGCGCAGGAGGTTCTCCGCTCGTTACTCTCCCCTATCTTTGAGCCTATCTTCCACGAATCCTCCTACGGATTCAGACCGAAGCGCTGTTGCCATCAGGCAATTGAATCTGCTTTGGCATTGCACGGTAACGGGTATCAACACGTGCTCGATGCAGACATCAAGGGATTTTTCGATAACATCCCCCACCGTCTCATCGTCGATACCGTTGCTGAAGAAATTGCCGACGGGAATATTCTCTGCCTTATTGAGAAATTTCTCGCCGCTGGCGTTATGGACAACGGTGTGTTTAAACCGACTAACATCGGCACACCCCAAGGCGGTGTGCTTTCACCCCTCCTTGCGAATATTGTCCTGAATAAATTAGACAAGCAACTCGATCAAGCTGGCTTTCGCTTCGTGCGATATGCCGACGACTTTATCGTGCTTACCAAAAATCGTCGTCAGGCGGAAGAGGCTCTGGCATTTGTTAAACGTATTATGCAGACCCTATCCATGCAATTATCTAAGGAGAAGACGCAGATTACTACATATCGGAAGGGATATTCCTTTCTCGGTTTTGTCATCTCGTCACGGTCTCGCAACATGCGTCCCAAATCCATTGAGAAGTTCACAGATAAGATCAAGGAAATTACCCGAAGGAAACACAATTTCGATGCGGAAGTTATCGAAAAGCTCAACCGAGTTATCAGAGGCACTGCACGTTATTTTGGCACGAAGTTCTCAACCTGTCGAAGTCGATTTATCAATCTTGACGCATGGATACGCAGAAGACTGCGCTGCATGAAGTTCAAGAGGAAAAGTCACAGAGACAATTACCGAATGACCGTTGCCACATTCAATAAACTCGGGCTAGAGAAAATGGTAAACTATTATCAATATTAGCTATGAAAGAACGTTTGAAGATTCCTC
>JAJFLR010000075.1 GCA_021772565.1 Opitutales bacterium
AGAATAGCAGAATAGCAGAATAGCAGAATAGCAGAATAGCAGAATAGCAGAATAGCAGAATAGCAGAATAGCAGAATAGCAGAATAGCAGAATAGCAGAATAGCAGAATAGCAGAATAGCAGAATAGCAGAATAGCCCAAAATTATAATATTAATTTACTAATAATCCAATATCAATTTCCCAATCCACACTCCAATCTCCAATTGGAAGATGTCGCAGTTCCTGCTAGGTACCAAAATAAAATTTCCATTCTGCTATCTGCCATTGGCTATGCATTTTATTTTAAAAAATAAAATGATTAAGCAGACTCCCTCCCTTGTGATATGCCAAAATGTTCTGACTGCTCTTCAGCGTGATACGATGAACGCACTAACGGCCCAGATTCAACAACTTCAAAACCTATCGATAGCCCGTATTTTTTCCATTCTAAAAATTCTTCCGGCGTCACCCAACGATCAATCGGTCTGTGCTCCGGTGTAGGTTGTAAATATTGTCCGATGGTGATAATACTAACGCCAACACTTCTCAAATCATCTAATGTTAGTTTGACCTCTTCTTTGCGTTCACCGATTCCCAACATGATTCCGGATTTAGTGACAAACCCTTTTTCTTTGCTGTGTTTTAATAAATTTAGTGTCCTGTCATATTGGGCTGTCTTACGTACAGGTCGTTGCAATCTTTTTACTGTTTCAATATTGTGATTGAGAATGTCAGGTTGAGCTTCAAGAACAATATCAAGTGGTTCAATGTGGCCGCGAAAATCCGGAATTAAAATTTCAATGGCAGTGTTTGGATTTCGATGACGGACTGCTCGTATTGTTGATGCCCAAACTGCAGCGCCACCATCTTGCAAATCATCACGTGCTACAGAAGTAATCACGCAATGTTTTAAATTCATTTTTGCCACTGCATCCGCGACTCTGGCAGGTTCACCTATATCTATCCCTGTTGGTCGTCCGGTTTCTATTGCACAGAATGAACAGGCTCTTGTACAAATATTTCCCAAAATCATTACGGTTGCCGTTCCGCGAGACCAGCATTCTCCCATATTTGGACATTGAGCACTTTGGCAAACTGTATGCAAAGAGTTTGTCTCTACAAGTTGTCTTACTTTTTTATATGAAGGACTGGTTGGTAATTTTGATCTTAACCATTTTGGTTTTCTTAGATTCATGATTTAGTAATAAATTTTAAAAAGTATGAACGATCAAACCTGAGCGAAGTTTCGGTTCAAACCAGGTGCTTTTTGGCGGCATAATTCTGTCTGCATCTGAAATAGCAATCAATTGCTCAATTGATACTGGGAATAATGAAAACCCGACCGCGAATGATTCTGAATCTACTTCATTAACGATTGGATCAATACCTCGAATTCCTCCGACAAATTCTATTCTCTGACTGGTTCTAATATCTTCAATTCCCAATAGGGGTGTTAAAATATGATCCTGTAATTTGCTGACATCGAGAACAGATACCGGATCACAGTTATCAATATTATTAAAATCCAAACCGTACCAGATATTATTTAAGTACATACAAATTCGATTTGGCGAAGATGGAGTAGGGTCGACGTTTACTGTAACGGTGCACGAATTTTTAATTTTATTTAAAAATTCTTCACTGCTCAATCCATTTAAGTCTCTAACGATACGATTGTAAGGTAATATTTTTAATTGCGATGCCGGAAATAATACGCAGAGAAACCAATTGTAATTTTCGTCGCCAGTATGAGCAGAATTATTGTCCCGTCTTTCTTTGGCAACTCGTGCAGCACTCGCAGATCGGTGATGGCCATCAGCAACATAAAAACATGCAATATTTTTATAAGCATCAACCAACGGATTTGTATCTGAAATTTTCCAAACAGTATGCTTGATTCCATCCTCAGCAACAAAATTGAAAAGTGGTTCTTGTTGAGAAATTTTGTCGGCTAGCTCATCGATTGATGAATTATCTTTATATGTTAAGAAGACAGGACCGGGATTTGCGTTGAGGTCGTTATTGAGTCGTGTGCGATCATTTTCTTTAACGGGTCGAGTCTTTTCATGTTTTTTAATTAAATTTTTTTCATAATCATCAATATGGCAAAGGGCGACCAAGCCTCTTTGAATATGATCGTTCATTTGCTGTTCATAAAGATACAAACACGGTTCTTCCTCTCTTATTAGATGACCTTCCGATTGCAGCCACTTTAAATTATTGACGGCTTGAGCATAGACTTCATCTGAGTAAGGATCAACAGTATCGGGCAAATCGATTTCCGCTCTGATAACTCTTAGAAAGCTAAGTGGGTTACTCTCAGCTAAATTTTTAGCTTCTTGTCGAGTAACAACATCATAAGGTAGGGATGCAATTTTGTTTACAACGGACTGATTAGGTCTAAGTGGCTGAATTGATTTGATTCTCATATTTGGCTATTTTGGATGAAATCATCGATGAATTTCAAGATTGATTATGTTATTTTTAAATTATAGCTTTTTGTGATACTCAATTGATTTTATATATTGTAAAAATTTAAAAACTTAAATCGATTTGAGTAATCCCAATATTTTTTAAATGATATTTTGGAATTTTTTAAGTAAATAATTTATGTTTACCCAAGACAAGCTAAGTCAAAATGATTATGCTTCCTTTTTAAGCAAGCACGATAACAGTCCTGCCAGTGGCTTCATCGAATTGGCAAAAAATATTATCGATCGCGTATGTGAGCAAAATAATAAAATGTATTTTGATCCAGAAATTTTAGAAAAATTTGCTAAAATAGTTTGGGATACGTGTATTGAATATGGGTTGCCGAATCCTGTACCTAAAGATCAGAAAGAGAAACCAAACCCAATAGATCCGGAAGAATTAACTGAATTGATGGTTAAAATCCTGGATAAAATGGAAGATCCTGAAGAACGTATTGAGCTAGCTGTGCTTGGTATACAGCTAATAAAATCATTAGTACAACCTGAATTTCCAAAGTGTAGATTATCTTACTGCAAAAATAATGATGCCGGAGTCTGTGAAAGACAAAATTTACAACATTCCAAACAAAGAATAAGCGGTGCACATTGCGTAGACTGTCCACTGTTTGTTTTAACCAAACCCGCTAAGCATCCCAAGGTATTAATTTCACAGTGGGATAAGAGTAAGCAGGATGAACTCAAAGATAATATAGATGTATTTCTGCCGGCTGATTTTCGTCAATTGCGATATTTTCTCCACTTATATCACAATTTTGGCAAAGATATAAGTGCTAGTGAACAGAATAATTGATTTTTATATTGTCAATTTATAGATTCTAAAATTTATCTAATCACAAAATTTTAGTTCTATAAACCTATATTTATTTCATGAAACCAACATTGTTAGTTCTTGCTGCCGGAATGGGTAGTCGATACGGAGGTCTAAAACAAATTGATTCATTTGGTCCATTTGGTGAGACAATTCTTGAGTATTCAGTTTTCGATGCAATTCGAGCCGGTTTTGGTAAAATCTGTTTTGTGATACGACGGGATATTGAAGATGAGTTTAAACAAAAAGTTAGCTCTAAATTTGAAAAGATTATTCCGATTGAGTACACGTACCAAAGTTTAGAAGAATTGCCCTCCAATTTTACACTCAATGAAAATAGAGAAAAACCTTGGGGGACCGGTCATGCAGTTTGGACTGCAAGAAATGCTATTAAAGAACCTTTTGGGATGATAAATGCAGATGATTTTTACGGAAAAAGTGCATTTGTCGTTCTTGCTGATTTCTTAAATAACATGTGTGACAGCGACCCTTTGACATATACTTTGATTGGTTATCATCTAAAAAATACATTATCAGATTACGGTATGGTTTCACGGGGAGTTTGTGAGGTTGATGAAAACAGTTTTTTGACGAGTATTATAGAACTTACAAAAATTGCAAAAACATCGGATGGGCCGAGGTTCAAAATAGATGAATTTAGATCTAAGCCTCTGAATGAAGATACTGTGACATCAATGAATTTATTTGGTTTTTCGCCTAAAGTTTTTGAATTTTTGGACAATCAACTGCATAAATTTTTAGAATCGAATATCAATAATCCGAAAATTGAATTTTATATTCCGGAAGCTATAGGGGCACAAATTAGTGATGGTGTTGCACGTGTTAAAGTTATCTCTACTGATGAAAAATGGTTCGGTGTTACCTATACTGAAGATAAAGAAAATTTTAAAAATAAAATTTTGGAGTGTATTGAAAGTGGAGATTACCCGGAAAAGCTTTGGAGTTAAAGTGAATTTTATGCTACTGATCCTGATATCGTTTTAGATGAAATATGTGACGTAATTTTAATCACTATTAAATTCTCCCAATAAAATTGCCTCTAATTGTTCTTTTGTGAAATGATTTATGGGCAATTGCTATATTGTAATACTGTCATCTAGAAATGGCGATTGGCGGTCATCCAATTTCGAACGCCTTTAAACTTATACCTAATAGTTATTCCGTGTCCTTTTTCTCCTCATCTGCCTTCTCTCGATAAAGTTCCGGCTTAACGCACTTAATCATATCATCAACTTGATTGCTTAATGTTTCTTTGAGAAATTCTTTTACTTTATGTATTTCCTCAGACGAATTTGAAATTAAATCTGGATAATTAATTTTTAAGACATCTACATTCACTGCTTTTTCTAATAATTGCTGTGTTTCTAGTTTGTGACGGTCTAATATTTTGGCCATCTCAGCGGGATCTGATTTCGGCCGCTTGGGGTGCATACGTTCGAGCATTTTCCCTTGTGATTTTGAAACCTCTTCAACTGGCCTATCCATATAAATAACTTTGTAACTATGTTCGCGTGGTAGACCTGGTAAAAGCATGGAAATAATTTTAATCACTTTTCCTTCAGCTTGTTCAATTAACTTTGGATCCTGTCGCAATTTTTTAATATCCTGCCACTCAAAATACCCTTCAGGATTATTTTCATCAGCCAGACGTTTGTCGTCTTGAAGCGGAGGTATTCCGCCGGCGTTAAGAATTTGCATCATGAGTGAAGTTCCTGAACGCGGTAATCCGGATACAATGGTAAATATTTTTCCACTTGAACCTGGCTTGACAGGCTTTTTTTCTTCAGCAGGTTTTTTATCATCACCTTCTTTTGTTTCTTTGTCACCTTCTGTTTTCTTTGGGTTTGCTGGTGGATGTTTGGCTCTTTCTTCAGCTCGCTTATCACTGGCTTCACGAATTTGCTCTAACCGTTGTTCACTATTCTTACCAATTTCGATTATATCTCTGATTGCTTTTCGATGTTTTTCGGCAAGCTCAGTTTTTTCTGCTTTAGAGTAAAGTCGAATCAATGCACGATGGGCACCGACAAATCGTGGTGCATAAATAACGGCATTCTCAAAAGCCTGCAAAGATTCCGTATGGTATTCAAGTCTTTCCAAAGCCAGTCCGACATAAAAATGGGCTAACGGAGAATTGTGCTGAAAGCCAATTGCTTGTAGTGCCATTGATGCTGCCAAATCATAAAACCGTTTTCTTAAATAAACATAAGCCAAACCCTGATGCGCCATCGCATCTTCTGCGTCTGTCTCTAATACTTTGTTAAACGCTTTTTCAGCATCATCAAATTTACCCAATCCATTATAAGTTCTTCCGAGAGCCAAATGCAGACCACGAAATTTTTTATCAGCTTTTTCTACTTCTTTTAATAAACGTAAGCCTTCATCATAATCTCTTTGATCGAGTGCTAAATTTGCCTTTAAAAATGTTAATCGAGGTCCTTCTTCCAAACGGTCGACCACTTGTGCCATTGCAGCGCTTGCTTCTTCTGTTAATCCAAGAGATCGCTGACACTGAGCCAACATATGAATAAATTCCGGGTTGTCAGGATTGTCGTAATGAAAAGTTTCTAATATAGGTAATGCCAATCCAGCATAGCCGGCATCTAAATAGTCACGCGCAAGATTGAGCTGATTGGCTTTGCGAGTCTGATCAGCAGCTTTGTCTTTGTCGTTATCAAGTGGATCTATGTAACCTAGATCGACAAATTGTTGAATCAGCTGTTCGGCGTCAGCGGCTTCCATTTTTGTTCCTTCCGGATGCTTGCCACAATCTCCCTCTACAGTTTCCCACGACTGGATTGGTTTTATATCTGGAATCTCTTCAAAAATTTCAGATAACACACGGCCATCCATATCGAGTGCTGGCTCAAGGTCATTTAATTTCAATATTGTCGGTGTGACATCGAGTAATCGGGCACCAAAAATTTCTTCATTCTTCCTGATTCCCGGACCGCTTGCCATAAATATTCCCTGTGGGCGATGCCAGGCTTCCGGATTAGCAAAAGGATTTTTATCAAAAGATGGGCGAAGGTGACCCGATTGAAATCCGTGATCAGATAATACAATGACTCGAGTATCTTCAGGAATCATTTGTAGATAAGCCGTCAACATCAGGTCATAATAGCCACATACATTGTAAACAACATGCTGATATAGTTCGGCTTCTTTCTCATCAACCCCTTCAATTGCCGGTGGGTGATATGGCATGAAATAATGAAAAAGCAAATCCGGTGTTCGCCAGTATACAGCTAGAAAATCCCAATCTTCATTATTTATTAGCCAGGTTGCTGCATTGTGAATGCTATATGCTTTTGCTAATTCTCTTACGATAACATGTAAATGTTTGTCTTTTTCCTGATCAACCTCATTGGCTTTAGGGACAAACATTTGGACAATTTCACCGGCAATTTCATCACCACTCATTCTCAATTCTTCAAGATGTTCTTCGAGCCTTTCCGGGTAGATTGTGCCTTTTTTCAATGGCCAGGGTTTATCGAGTGGTACCGCACCTTCGGGATAAAAATCTGATATACAAGAACCATTCAGCGGCTCTGCCGGGTGACTGGCGAACCAGTTAACAACATGGCATTTATAGTCGTTTTGCATCATGATATTCCAGATAGCTTTACACTTTCTGGAAATACTCGATACCGGCCGGACTATATTGTTTTCCTCATCAACTTCAGTAAAACCGTGGATACCATGGCGTCCTGCTCGCTTGCCGGTTGCGATTGAGTTCCAGAGCATCGGGGAGAGTGTTGGGTTTAATGTAGTAATGTTTCCATAACAACCGATCTCCTTCAACTTTTTAAAACTGGTTAATGCGCCTTTTTCAATTAGAGGGTTAATTAACTGCCAGTCCATTCCGTCTAATCCGAGAAGTAATGTTTTAGTTTTTTTCGCCATAAGTTTTAATTCTTCATATTCGTGAAATTGAAATTTGGAATGAGAAAGTCAGCATTTAATCCCAGATTTTACAAGTTTTTATATTATGGAAAAGTGGTTATATGGAGTTTACTCAATTCTTGGTTATTGTTACTATTTAATAACCTTTTCTTGCTTAGCTGGGTGATTTTCACAAATACATCTATTGAATGGTTTTGATTAATAAATATATATCACAAGAGATTTATACTAGATTAACTTTTCTATTTTTTACAATTCTTGTAATCCTATCAGTCAGTTGTAAAAAATCTGAAATTGTCGATGCTCAATCACACGGGGCAAATCTGATTAAAATTCGATTGCAGACTGACTGGTTGGCACAGCCTGAGCATGGAGGTTTTTATCAGGCATTGACCAATGGGTATTACAAAGAAGTGGGGCTGGATGTTGAAATTTTACAAGGCGGCCCCAATGCCATGATCTCGCAAAAAGTTGCATTGGGCAGAGTTGAGTTTGCCATTAACAGTAGTGATAATGTTTTAATTCATGCCAGTAACGGCATGCCATTGCTGATTGTTGGATCATCGATGCAGCATGTTCCACAAGCAATAATGGTTCATGCAGAAAATAAGGCAGATTCAATTTCTGACTTGCATGGTAAAACTTTAAAAGCAGCGCCATCAATGAACTGGATTCCTTTTATCGAAAAAAAATTAAAGATAAAGTTAAATATTATTCCCCACGATTTTGGCATTGAGGAATTTTTATATGATAAAAAATTAGCTCAGCAATGTTATTTAACTAACGAGCCCTATTATGTGAGCAAAAGAGGTGTTAAGGTGAAAACATTTTTAATTTCTGATTATGGTTACGACCCGTACAGTGTAATTTATACTAACAAGAAATTTGCCGAACAAAATCCGGAAATTGTCAGGAAATTTGTAAACGCCTCAAATCGAGGCTGGCATGATTATCTTGAGGGTGATTCAGTGGAGGCTGATAAAATAATTTCTGCGCTCAACCCGAAAATGACAAGTGATTTCGTGAATTACATTAAACGAAAAATAATCGAATTCCATTTAGTTGATGGATTTGAGAAAAGAGGGGAGTCAATTGGACAAATACAAAAATCTAGAATTGAAAAAGAAATTAACCAATTGAAAAAATTAAATTTAATTAAGGGTGAGTTAACTATTCATGATGTAGTTGTTAATTAGATTAAGATCAGCTGAAATTAATTTTTAATTGAAATATATTATTTGACTAAACCTCTAAAACTGGTCTACATTGGACTACATTTAATGAAATTAAAAAACCAAGACGAATTGTGGACTGTTCAAGAAGCAAAAAGTAAGCTTTCTGAAGTAATTCGTCGTGCTCATACTAAAGGTCCACAATATATTGGAAAACTAAATACCTGTGTTGTGGTTTCTAAGAAGCAATGGGAATCTCAAACAAGGCCGAAAAAATCTTTTACTGTATGGTTAGTAGAAAAAACACCACATGGAGTTGATTTGGAACTTCCTGATCGAAATGACAACGAATTGCGAACGCGTCCATTTAGTGATATGGATTGATGAAGCAATATTTGTTAGATACTAACGTGCTATCAGAATTAGTACGACCAAAACCGAATACTAAAGTCATAAATTTTTTAAAAAATATTGAAGATTCATTGATTGCGGCAACAGCTGCTTTATATAATTTATTAATTGTAACTCGTAATACTAAAGACTTTGAAATTACCGGTATAGAATTATTTAATCCATGGGCAGATTTGAATTCTTAACCCAAATCGTTACTCCCACTAATCTATAATCATATTCAAATGAAAGCAGTTAATCTGCTGGCCAAATTTGTTCTCGATCAAGGCGGATTCCTATAACCTGACTATTAACCATAAATTTCTGTGCAATGCTTTGAGTAAATTGATCGCGCAGTTGATCATTTTTAATAAAGTTAGGAACCAGATTTTCGATCTGGTTAGCAAATTCATTAAAGAATTCTTCAAGCCGAAATTTTGGAACAAGGAGGTTTCCGGCAAATTCGTTAGCTTCTCTTTCAATTTCATATTTACGACCACGATAGTTTTGATTCCAAACGGCATATGATTTCTGTAAACTAAAATCAGCTTTACGAGGAATGTCCTGATGTAAAAAATAATGTGCCAGTTCATGTGCAATTGTGAAACGGAGGCGGTTTAATTTCCATACAGGCCCTTTCTCCATTAGTGAATATTGTTCTGCATCGACGTAAATGCTTTTAAAGTCAGCTGATATCGCTGCCTCTATATCATATTTTAATATCAGGTCGTCGAAAGGGATTGGTTCTAATTCCAAATCGATTTCAAAGAAAGTGAATATATCGATTGGAATATGCTTTCCCTGCAATACAGGGTACTGTTGCCGTAGCTCCTCTATTTTCTTGCAGATGTGCTCCATGTTTATTGGTCGGGGCGGTTGAGCTTTCGGATATCCTCGATAAGTTCGGTAAGCTTTTCGTCGGTTAATTCATGACCGCGAGCAGCCCGAAAAAATGCCGGCAATGCATTTGCCAGCATATCATTATCGGCAATATCTTTTGGGAGTTCATTTCGGTCGATAGCCGCCGCATCCATTAATTCAAGTTTATCTGCATCATTCATCTCAAAGAAATCAGCCAACTTTTCCAATATGGCAACATCGCCCGGCGGCGGATTGATCCCACGCTCAACTTTGCTCCAATTACTCGGATCAAGCTTAACCTGCTGGCAAAAATCACGCAGCGTCAAACGCTTTTCTAATCTCAGTGCTTTTACTTTTTCGTGAAACATAGTTATCCTCTTAGGTTATGTGGTATTAATTTACCACACATGTCAAGTGCGCGGCAATTATTTATTGTTCTACTAATTCTCTAAAATCGGCTTTAAAATATAAGGGCTTTTTGTTGTAAAGCTTTTCATTCGTTTGACTATTTCACTGTTCGAGTCACTCCAGCGTTTATTGAGTTCTGTTATTACCTGATCTTTTTGAATGTTACTTATGGTATTAAACTCTTTGTTTTGCATTACTTCGGATATGTCATATTCTACAAATTGCAGGATGTCGATTTTTAGTTCTTTCATGTGGTCGGGAAAGTAGAGTTCAAAGACGAGGGCATCAATTATAGATTCAAAGATTCTTGCCTCCATTTCCATATCTTTCTCTTTTGCAAAGATGATACAGTCAGCTATCGTAGAAAATAATAACTGTAAAAGTTCTTCAGACTTAATAATTGGAATTTCTAAAATTGGCCCTTTATCAACTTGGTATGCGGTGCCTTGCATTTTACCTCTGTGCTTTAGCCAAAAGGCGGTTATTGAAGAGTTTAGTAATGCTGTAAAATACTTTAGGTTAATTCGATTAGATTTAATGATAAAAAATGTCTGTGATACATAACAATCAAAATTAGTGTAAGTAAAAACTGGTTTTTTTGGACATTTACGCAGAGATATTATTTTTTCTCCCTGAAAGAATGATTCCTTTCTCGCTCTATGAAGACCGTAAGGTTTATTGTCAGATGTTATAATATTCACATATTTATCTAAGTGCTTTCTAAGATTAGGTTTAGACTTCATTGAGATTGTTCTTTTAAACTCTGAACTTGTATAAATGACCCATAAATCATTTTCTGAATTACCATAGTATCTTGATAAGTTTTTTGTTGTATAAAAAGGTTTTATCAATTTCAACTCATCAAAATTTAAGTTTAAACTACTTTTTTCCTCGTCTGTAAGATTAAATATTCCTGAGCCAACTGGATATCTATTATTTAATTTTTCTGCATTTTTTTTATTTAAAAAATCTTGGGGAGCAACAATTCCTTGAGCAACTTCTTTTGTTTTATCTAGGATGAAATCTCCTCTATTTTTAATAACTTTTAATACTGATTCAATTTTATTCTCAGTAAAGCCAAGACGTTTATCAAACCAGTTGTTTGGGAAGAACTCTAATTCAATGTATTGATGGGCCCCTTTTTTATTCAGTAATTCTTCTATATTATCTTTAGTAGATTTTTCTGAATTATTCTTACGATAATCAATTTTATAATTATCTGTTTTACATCTCTGAAGCAAATAAACCATCGTTTGAATTGAAGCACTTTCAAATATCATATAATCCCTAAAATCCAAAAACTGTCTTATTGCTGTGTTTTCAAGAACTTTATTTCTGAATTTTGAAGCTCCTTCATTAGTTATCCAGTTATTGGTTGCTATAAATGTTGTTAGTCCGTTTTGTCTTAATAGTTCAATTGCCTTGTATCCAAACAAATACCATAAATCCATTTTACCTTGATAGCATTCCGATTCTCTTAATCCATCAAAAACACTTTTATCAGTATATTCTTTAACATACGGCGGATTTCCAATCACCACATCAAAGCCATCTTTAATATCAAACATCCATTCAGGATCAAAAAAGGAAGAAACTCCATTCTGATCATACGGATCCCAGCTTGCCAACTGTTCAGCAGATTTATTTCCCCAACCATTTTTCTTCAATTCACCTGCAATCTCATTTCTTAACTCTTCATCTCTTTTGCGGTATTTCACCTTGGTTACTTTGGTTTTTGCACCAAAGAGTTTATGCCGGATAGATTTCAGTTCCTGTTCAAGTTTTTCAACCTCTTTTGAATTAAATATTAATTGCTCTTCTGGTTTCTCTATCCCAATCAGCGTATTTGCTGTAACAAATTTTGTCTCAAGATTAGGAAGTGGCCTTATCCCAAAATTATCTTTTTCATTATTTACCTTTTGCTCAACAACAAGAGAGATGAAAAATCTTAATTTAGAAATCTGAGTTGCAATTGGCTGAATATCCACACCATAAATACAGTGTTCTATCAAAAAAAGTTTCCGTGCATAGTCAGGATTGTTAATCGTTACATCAAAGGCTTCATTTATCTCAAGTAAAAGCAGTTCTCTATCTTTTTTATCTCTAACAACAAACGCACCTTCGGTTTCTTTTATAGCCTTTTCCTGCTGCAAATCCTGCCATTGTTTGTTGTTAGGATCAACTTTATGCAGAATATGCACCATCTTTTGTAGTATTCCCATTGGGAAAGCACCACTACCGCAGGCAGGGTCGAGTATTTTGCAACTGTCTAAAGAATGAATAATCTCCTTTGATAGCTCGTCATTATCTTCAAAGGGATTAATAGGCTCAAAAGAAACTAGTTGATGCAATTGAATATCTAACTCTTTATCCTCCACATCCCATATTGAAACAGAGTTTTTAAGATGAGCAATCAGGCTTTCATCAACCATGTAGTTGACTATTTCTCTTGGAGTGTAAAATGAACCAGTCTGTTTTCTGGCTGTTGTTTTTGTTTCGGGATTGTAACTGGCCAACAGATTTTCAAATACTTTGCCGAGAAGTTCGGGATCGAGTGCGACATCCTCTTCAATCGGTGTATTCTCTGCGATGGTGAATTTATAAGATTTAAGGATATTGATTAACCCCTTTACCGCGGCTTCTTTAGTGCCTTTATTATTTACTCCATAATCTGAGCTTAAATCTGTTTTTTCTTCCATACCAAAGAACAGATAATCAGGAACAATAAGGGAATGTCCCTTTGCCATATTATCGGAAAAGCCATCAATATAAATGTTATTATCTTTGTCATCAAGACATTCAAAAAGACCACCGTTTAAAAATGGAACAACCTCATTGACCATTTCAAGGAAATCATCAGGAGCTTTAAAATGCATTTTATACCGCATCAGGTAATCAACCCCGCGATGCTTACCGTAACTTTCACTTCCCCTAAAACCTCTTTCTCTAGTGTCAATACTATCGGGTTTTATAGGACAGTTAAGAGTGGCAAAGAAAAGGTTCTGCAATATTGATTTATAGTAGATACTTTCTTTATTCGCTTCTTTGATTAGAGTGTTTGCATCGTGATGCGGTGATATCTCGTTTAGAATATTATTTTGAAGCTCTTCTAAATCAAAAAACTCTTCGGGTATTAGTTTCTTTTCTTTGATAAACCAGACAAACAGCAGACGGGTGAGCATCCGGATTACATTTTGGGCTTTGAATTCATGTTTCAGTGCTTCTAATTTATTATTGTCGTTTGACCCTGTTTCAGCAAATAAAGATTGTATAGTTGGTTCTGATGGGAAAGTGACATGTTTTATTGCCCAGAAATACCAGTTTGAAAGCTCGGAGTAGAATTTTTTACTGAGCAGGCTAACACTAAAAACTTCCCGCCAGTATTGATAAAGTCCTTCATAGGAGTTTATGCCTTTTTTGCCTGAACGTGTAATCTTTAACTCTTCAAGTATCTTTAGATGACCTGTGTGGGGATTGTTTATGTCAATATCACGAAGAATGGATACACTTTCCCGTCTTTTCACCTTCACGCCATTTCTGTTTGTATTTTAAGCGTTCTGCATTCGCCAGAGATATGAAATTTTCATATCTAAAGACAACTACAACCGGGGTATAGTGGAATTCACGATTAAAGGCTCTAGTGATTTTCGCGAGTTGTGTGCGAGTTGGCAAGAGACAGTTTCCCCTTTTTTTAAGAGTGACACCAAAAATTAGAATCCCGTCATAATCTTTCCCTGAATTTTTGATTTCAAATATCTCTTCACTTTTCTTGTTGTCAAAAGCGGCATCATCAACCAGCCCGAGTATATAAACATCATCCATGAGTTGATGGGCGGTATTATTATCCTTATAGGTTACCGCGAGAATGGTTTGAGCACGAGCGGGTTCTTCTGCCAAATAGTTTACCGGTAAATTTAACTGCTCAAACAGATTTTTAAGCGCCGTATAAAAGTCTGTTTCGTTTTTGAATAAATTGAGATTCATTTATTTATATCTGATTTGAGCGATAAGCATTTTGCATTCGATCTCAACTAACTATAAACCAAGTAATCAAGTCAAAGTTATCCGGTTGGTATTTGTCGTTTGCTTTTATGTTTTGTTTAATCCGATTCGTGGCTGAGGCATCACCGGTTTTAAGTTTTGCAATCAAGTCTTTTGCTTCATTGCCCATTCTTTTCTTCACGGCGCCATCTTCCTGTTTTTCTTCTTCTACAGCTTGAGCATTAAGCCACATTTTGATGGAATTTGATAATTTCTGTATAGTCTGCGTGTCGCCTTTTTCCACCTTATTGGCAACATGCCTTGGGTATTTTTTGTGATATGCCAATGTATCTAATACCTCTTTTTGATTAAATAATACTTGATTTCCAGCCATATCAATGTAAATCAAATCGTAGTTCTGATATTCGTGATCAAGCAATTTTGGCGGTTTTGCAGGATATCCTAAAAGGGCGATTATCCCTTCACTACAACAGATATTTTTTTCGGCAATAAAGCCGGTGTAAACACCTTTGGGCATGGTTTTATACAAATTTTCATCCTTTTGCAATTCTTCAAGAAGGTCCTGCCTATAGTCTTCAAGCGAAAGGTTATCAAACCCAAGTCCGGATTCATGTACTTCAATTTCATCCCATGATGTCTGCATCTGCCTAAGCATCTTTTCATTAAGTTTTTCTTCAAACTTCTCATCCGTCGCCATTTTCGAAAAAGTGTCAGAAAATTCCATATGCACTTCCGAGCCTGCCAGCTTCATCATAGCCATTCGCTCTTCAATACGCCCCTTTAAATTCAGATAGGAATTGATATTATCCGAAGGCCAGTAATTAATGCCAAATATTTTTTTATTGGGCGAGCATAAGCGGTCTATTCGCCCCATTCTCTGGATAATTCTTACCGGATTCCAATGAATGTCATAATTGATAACCATATCACAATCCTGGAGATTTTGACCTTCACTCAATGCATCCGTAGCAATAAGAATATCGATGGGGCGCTTGATTTTTTGATAAACCTCTGGTTCGTTATCAATAACCCAATCCAGCCATTCAGAGTATGCTTGTTGTTTTGAAAGATTATCTGAACTCGGTTTAAATCGCCATTCTTTTTCCATAAACAGTTTGGTGTATGGAGTGAACCTTTCTAAAATCGGTTCAAAGCTTTTCGTTTCAGATTCAGAAGTGTCAGTTTTGGATGTGCCTCCACTTACAACGGCTATTTTATCAAAGCCGCGCGCCGTTAGCTGGTCGAATAAATAAAACGCTGTATCTTTGTAAACGGTAAAAATAAGCGCTTTCGGATTGGCATCGTTATTGCCGACGATGCGCTTTTCATTGATTTTATTAATTAGAGAACAAAGTTTTTCATCGCAGCTTTTTTGATTCCGGTCTCTTTTTATTTCCTGAGCAATCTCATCACTGAAGCGAATAAGATTTCTATTTAGAAGATCAAGTGCTTCTATGTCCTTTTTTAAATCTTTTTTTAAATTGTCCAGGTTGCCTGCTTTATCAATATCTTCAAGACTCACTTTCCTTTTTTTTCCAAGGGTAAAATCATCAGCTAATTCTTCAAATTCATCATCATTAAACAACTCCGGGTCAATTATGTCGTTTATGTAATATTTTTCTTTGTGATTTTCATAACGGTTAATTCTATCAAGCGCTGTCTGGTGGTGTTCTGAAATTTTTTTTATAGTTGAGTGAAATGAACACCAGGAGGATTCAAGTCGTTTGACAAGTAGTATATAGAGCATTTTGACAAGAAACCGATCGCGTTGTTTTTCATCATGCATTTTATCTACATCTTCAATTTGCTCGATATAAAATGTTGGCTGATAACCGGAGAGTAATGGGGGGAAGTGATCAAACAGTTCTTCAAAACTGTCAAAGTTACCAATTCGTTTGGGTGACACAAAGATGTTTTCCGGTTTTTCCTTTTCAGGAAAGTGAAGACCTGTTTTCTGTTTCTCAATCATCAATCTTGTCCGGGATACGGTAAGGGAATCCGTAAGCTTGAAAAAAGCAGCCGGTAATTTTTTGATAAAATCACCAATTCTCGGATTATCTTCCTCACGCCATTCATTAAACGCACGTTGCGAATATCTAAAAGTGTAATCGATATTTTTAATACCAAGGCTTTCGTTAAATCCATCGACTCGGCCTTGTTTAATAAGCTTAAACTGATTCCTTATATCAATTAGGGTGTTGTTTATCGGTGTAGCGGAAAGCATTAAAACCTTCACATCTTCATTTTGCTTTAATATCTCATTTATCAGAAATTTATATCTTTGTGATTTGCTGTTTCTTAAATTATGGCTTTCATCAATGACAAATAATTTTGGCTGATCGTTTTTGAAAAATTTATCTGCGGTGTCATTATATTTTTCCATTCTTTCCGTGTGCATGTCCGTGTGAAAACGAATGAAATATTCAAACTGGTCTTTTTCAAATTTAGAGTTCTGATGTTTTAAATAACGATGCCAGTTATAATGAAGTTTTTTTTGGACAGATTAAAATTATTTGTCGTCCCTGAAGTTGAAAAAATTTCATAACAGCCAATGCGCTCCAAGTTTTTCCAAGACCAACAGCATCAGCAAGAATTGCGCCATCATATTTTTGCAGCATTTTGATTAAGCTCAAAACGCCCTTCTGCTGAAAATCATATAGTGAGTTATATATGGTCGTATTCTCCAGTCTGCCAACCTGCCGGTTAAACTCCGGGTTTTCCTGCTCTGTTAAAATCTGGTTTCCAAAAAGCTCAAAAAGCACCTTGTAATAGAGCTGTTCAGGGGTATATCGATTAAATATTTTTTCAATTTCTTCTATTAAGTATTTTTTAAAAGGTTTTGTATGCTTGTTTCCATTTTCATCAATTATTGTTTTTTCCCTGTGTGCTTGTTTCTTATTCCACAATTCATCGAACCATTCAGCAAGTTCAATGTATTGATTATTATTTCCGGTTTCGGCAATATTAAGCTCAACGTTATTTGTTTGTTTAAGACCAATTCCTGCCTCTGTAAGGTTAGAACTTCCGGTGATGAAATAACTTGTGCCTTTCATCTTTTTCAGGGTTAAATAGATAGACTTTTGCGTGACAGAAATTCGGTTCCAAAGTTTTTGCTAAAACATTATCCTGTTTTAAAAAATCAACTGCTTCTTGTGCTAGGTTACTTAGTTTTAATGCCGCATCAACTGTAATATTCTCATTTAACAAATCAATGCTTCTATCATTAATCAGATCTACATTAACGATGTCACCAAGAATGAACTTAAAGGACTTAATTTCTTTATTTACCTGCTTAGCAAAGTAAGCTAAAGCCCCTATTGTGAAATAACCTGTAACAATGCTAAAATTACCCAATTCAGTATATCGAGTTATCCACTCGCTAACTTTTAGGTTTTCATTTTCATTGTCTAAAATCATATCTTGGTCATTGCATTATTAAATTTCTGCTAATTTATGAAAATGTCAATCCTTCGACGACTTAGGATCGAGAGCATCCCTCAGTCCATCTCCCAGAAAGTTTAATGAGAAAAGTGTTATCGAGAAAAACGCTGCCGGGAAATATAAAAGCCAGGGGAAAATTGTCATACTCTCTGCTCCTTCTTTGATCAATGAGCCCCAGGAACTCATCGGCGGTTGGACTCCCAATCCTAAAAAACTCAAGACTGATTCGAGTAACATAACGGCTGGTACGGTTAATGTAGAATAGACAATTACTGACCCCAAAACATTTGGCACAATGTGCTTTATAATTATTCTCACATTGGACATGCCAAGAGAGATTGCTGCTTCGATATATTCCTGTTTCTTAATTGATAAAACCTGACCCCTGACAATTCTTGCCATCGTTAGCCATTCTACAGCACCGATAGCAATAAATAATAACATGATGCTTCGACCAAAAATTACCATCAGTAAAATGACAAATATGGTGAAGGGTAGGGCGTATAAAATATCAACAAGACGCATCATGAAAGCATCTGTTTTCCCTCCCATGTAGCCTGAAAATGCTCCGTAAAAAACTCCAATAATCAGTGAGACTGCAGTCGCCAAAAAACCGACACCCAGTGAGATACGACCGCCATGCATAATTCTTGTAAGTTGATCACGCCCCAATTGATCAGTTCCTAGCCAATGACTGATACCTGGTTGAATTGCCCCGAGTTGACGATCTTGTTCCGAATAAGAATAAGGTGAAAATAAAGGACCGATAAAACTGAAAATTGTGATTGCAACAAAAATTACTAAACCAGTGATGGCTAATTTATTTTTACATAAGCGATACCAGGAGTCCTTCCAAAGTGAAGAACCCTCTTCGACTTCCGGAAAATTTTTATTTCGTGTGTTGGTGATTACAGCATCCATATTTTATACCGCTCTATTTACTACGATTGCTCGCAAAACATTCAATATAAAATAATCTGTACTGTCGATTGTCACTTGTCGTTGATTGTTGGAAATAAAAATTGATTTCTGGAAATTGCATCAAAGTCAAATTCCCTCTCCAAAATCTTGATCGGGAAGATTTTCTAAAGTCGGTAAATTTATATTCTTAATCTTCTGTGCCACATCTTTTGCAAAATATGTTAGAATCATGTCGGCACCGGCTCTCTTGATTGACAGCAAAGATTCGTCTCTAGTTTTTTCCAGATCGAGCCAACCGAGTTTTGCTGCTGCATGTATTTGAGCATACTCGCCTGAAACCTGGTAGGCCGCGACGGGTAATGTCGTTTCATTTCTAAGTTCACGAATAATATCGAGATACGGCCCGGCCGGTTTAACCATTAATATGTCGGCACCTTCAATTTCATCGAGTTCGGTCTCAATCATTGCTTCCAGTCGATTGGCCGGATTAAGCTGATAGGTTATTTTATCCAGTAAATTTGTTCCGGCCGCCGATGCACTTCCAACAGCATCTCGAAATGGGCCATAATACGATGAAGCAAATTTTGCTGAGTAAGCCAGAATACTTGTTTCATTATAACCTGCATTGTCTAATGAATTTCGAATTGCTTCTATCCTGCCATCCATCATGTCTGATGGTGCGACAATATCCACTCCGGCCTCTGCATGAAGCACTGCCATTTTAGCTAAAATTTCGACAGTTTTATCGTTATCAACATCTGTCTTTTTCTCATTTAAAACACCATCGTGTCCATGGCTTGTGTAAGGATCCAAAGCAATGTCAGTAATTATTGTCAATTCGGGGACAGCTTTTTTAACTTTGCGGACTGCTCGCAAAATTAATGTTTCTTTATTTAAAGCCTCATCACCATTTTCAGTTTTAAGAGAGGCCTCTAAAGACGGAAAAAGTGCGACTGCGGCAATTTCTAGTTGGGCGATTTCCAGGCATTCCTTGATTAAATAATCGATAGTAAGACGTTTGCAACCGGGCATTGATTCGATCGGCTCAGATTTATTTTTCCCATCGATAACAAATAAAGGCATGATCAAATCATTTGTTGAAATAGTTGTCTCTTCGACTAATGCTCTGAGAGATTTTGATTTGCGCAATCTACGGGGTCGTCTTAAATGTGAAATCTTTGATTGAGCGTCCATGAATTTTAATGTAGCAAATTATTAAATTATAACTCAGCTGTTTTGATTTAAACTATGATTCATCTTTACGACACATTATCGCGCACAATCAAGGAATTAACATCGAGTGATGGAAAGTCATTCAAATGTTATTGCTGTGGGCCGACGGTTTACGGGCCGGCGCATATCGGAAATTTTCGCACTTTTTTGCTGCAGGATGTTTTGCGAAGGACAATGGAAATAGACGGGTTAAATCCTTATTCGGTGAGAAATATTACTGATGTTGATGATAAAACTATTCGTCAGAGTCGTGAAGATGGAATTTCATTAATCAATTTTACTCAAAAATGGACAGAGCTATTTCACAAAGATTGTGAGGAGTTAAATATTTTACAACCGAATGTAGAGCCCAAGGCGACTGAGCATATTGAAGAACAAATTAATTTAATAACGCAATTAGTTGAAAATAATTATGCTTATGTTGCATCCGATGGTTCAGTTTATTTTAAAGTTTCTTCGTTTTCTGATTATGGAAAATTAACAAAGCTCGATAAACGTGAGTTGCAAACTCAAACCGAAACGAGTGGGGGAGCAACAAATTTTTCTGATGAATACGATCGAGAATCTGTTGCAGATTTTGTATTGTGGAAATCTCGCAAACCGGATGATGGTGATGTGTTTTGGGTAAGCCCATGGGGCGAAGGAAGACCTGGCTGGCACTTGGAATGTTCGGCAATGAGTATGCGTTATTTGGGAGAAACGTTTGACCTGCACGGCGGCGGTATTGATCTTTGCTTTCCGCACCATGAAAATGAGATTGCGCAGAGTGAAGCAGTTTCCGGAAAGCCGTTTGCTCATCATTGGTTTCACACTGCCCATTTGATGGTTGATGGGGGTAAGATGAGTAAAAGTTTGGGCAACTTATACACACTTGAAGATATTAAGGATAAAGGATTTTCCGCAATGGTACTACGTTATTTGCTGATATCAGGTCATTACAGACAGCCGCTCAACTTTACTTTAGATTCACTGCATGCGGCAAAAAGTGCGTTAAATAAAATTGAAAAATCTGTGCGTGATTTATTAAAAAATATCGGATCGAAAGAATCTGAGTTCCAAAAATTTGTTAATTCTGAAAGGCCAAAAGATTTGGGATTTTTTGAGAAAGCATGGGAAAGTATTTCGCACGATCTCAATACTGCCTCTTGCCTTGGACAAATTTTTTCTGGATTAAAAATCTTAGATGCAAAAATTTTTGCTGGAATTTCAGAATCAGATGCGATTATTCAATTGAAAGCGCTGGGATCTTTGATGTATGCACTTGGCCTCAATTTATTTGCTGAAGAAAAAATTAAAATTAGAATTCCAGAAGAAATTAAACAACTTGCTGAAAAAAGATGGCAGGCCAAAAAGAGTCGGGATTTTTCAACTGCAGATACTTTGAGAGATGAAATTCAGTCCAAGGGTTGGAAAATTCTGGATACGAGTGAATCGTACACTATTGAAGCATTGTAATTCAAACTTGTCATATTATCTTCTAGCCCAATGGGCTTTAAATATTATAACGATGGGCAACGCCCATCGAAATCGGATAAATCGTTATAAGTCTGTAAGACTTAGACAAATCACTAGATTCCATATGAATTTGTGCAAGCCATTCAGGTTTGATGTGTTTATAGCATCTGCCATAATAAATATCCGAAAAGAAGTTTAAAAAAAAGAAAAAAAGTCATGGATCGCCACGTCGCGCTGCTCCTCGCGATGACAAAGTAGAAACCTAATTGTCATTGCGAGCTCTGCAAAAGCAGAGTGCGGCAATCTATCTGACTCACGTCTATTAATTGCATACACTAATTTATTATGGCAGACGTTCTATGCTAGATTTGATGGGCGTTGCCCATCGCTATAATATATGAGCCATTCAGGCTAAATAATGTCCAATTTCTATGTACCGGTCACACAACAACACAAAAAAATTTATTGAGATAGTTGACAGATAATTTCCGGCTGTCATTATTATGGAAAATGGATAAGCCACATTTAGTTTTGGAATTTGAAAAACCACTTCGCGAATTGGAAAAGCAAATGGAGTCCTTACGTCGTATGTCGAAGGAACAAAATATAAGTGTATCCAAAGAAGTTACTGCGATTGAAAAGAAAATCGCCAACACCAAAAAGGAAATTTTTTCAAATTTGACAGCTTGGCAAAAAGTGCAACTTGCACGTCATCCGTTACGACCGCACGCGTTAGATTATATTAAAACTATTTTTGAAGATTTTCAGGAACTGCACGGAGATCGTCGTTTTAGAGATGATAGAGCGTTAATTGGCGGAACTGCTTTTTTCGAACAAAAGCCGGTCATGATTATAGCCGAACAAAAAGGTAGAGATACTAAAGATAAATTGGCTAACAATTTTGGCATGCCAAATCCTGAAGGATATCGAAAAGCAAACCGGTTGATGAAATTAGCCGAAAAATTTAATATGCCAGTAATCTGCATTATTGATACACCGGGTGCGCATTGTGGCATCGGCGCAGAGGAACGTCACGTTGCCGAAGCTATTGCTGTAAACTTAAGGGATATGAGCAGTTTGAAAGTCCCTATTATTGCAGTGGTCATAGGTGAAGGTGGCTCTGGAGGTGCTTTGGGAATCGGTGTGGCTGACAAAGTTTTAATTATGCAGTACGCTTATTATTCAGTAATTTCACCAGAAGGGTGTGCAGCAATTTTATGGAAAGATCGTGCCAATTCGCCTAAAGCTGCAGCAGCATTAAAAATAAGTGCGCAAGAATTAAAAGAATTGGGTGTGATTGACGAAATTATTAATGAACCGTTTGGCGGCGCTCATCGTGATCCTGCTGAGGCCGGTGAATTACTAAAAAATTCGATATCAAGTCACTTGAATTTATTGCGTGACATTTCTACAAATATGTTGGTTGAGCAACGTTACCAAAAATTTAGAAATATGGGAGTCATCGAAAAATCTTCATCCAAAAGTAATAAATCGTCACGAACTGATAGTAAGAAAAAAGAGGCGACTGGGTAAGTTGCCTAAATATAATTTGTCTGTAAAAGTCGCATTATTATAATATGGAGAATCTGTTTAAATTTGATTACAGTATTGTAAGAAAAAGATCTGCCAAAAGTGATAAACCAGATTGGCAGTATTGGATGAATGAATCTATCGAGAAGAGGTTTGCAGCAGTAGAATTTATTAGAGAATCTTATTATGGCGATGATTATGCTACACAAGGTATTCAGAGAGTTTATCGAATTACTCGAAAAAAATAATGTAAAATATCTGGTAGTTGGTGGTCATGCTGTTGCGGTTCATGGATATCCACGATTAACAGGTGATTTAGATATATTTATACAAATTGACCCAAATAATGCACGTCAAGTTTATCAAACTTTTAGAGATTTTGGCTTTTTAGATTTAGATATTTCTGAAAAAGATTTTTTGACCCCTGACACTATCGTTGAAGTTGGTAGAGAGCCTTTAAAAATCCAAGTGATAAATGATATATCTGGTGTGACATTTGAAGAATGCTTTACTGATCATATAAAATTTAACATTGGTAATTGTGAAGTTCCAATGATATCGTTAGCAAATTTATTAAAAAACAAAAAAGCTTCGGGGCGAAACAAAGATCTAACAGATGTTATTGAATTGAGAAAAAGAAATTCTCAAAATTAATTTTTAAATCAGCCTTTGTAAACTTTAAGCAAAGTATCTGCAATTTCAGATGGGGTTTCTGCAACTGCGATATTTGCATTTTTCAAAGCTTCTATTTTTGCATCTGCTGATCCACTACCTCCAGATACAATTGCTCCGGCGTGACCCATCCGACGTCCGGGGGGAGCTGTCATTCCGGCTATAAATGCCGCGACCGGTTTTTTAACATTTTCTTTGATGTAGGCTGCTGCTTCTTCCTCTGCCGAACCACCAATTTCGCCAATCAATATTATCGCATCTGTATCGGGATCTTCATTAAATAATTTTACAGCGGCAGTATGGTTGGTGCCAATAATTGGATCGCCGCCTATACCAATGCAGGTACTTTGGCCATGACCACGACTAGTCAGTTGCCAAACAGCTTCATAGGTTAAAGTTCCAGATCGAGATATGACGCCAACTTTTCCCGGTTTGTGAATATACCCGGGCATGATGCCGATCTTGCATTCACCCGGTGTAATTATTCCAGGACAGTTAGGGCCAATGAGTGTGCTATTACTATTATCGAGCATCGTTTTAACTTTAGCCATATCGTTGACTGGTATTCCTTCTGTAATACAAACAATGACTTCAATCCCTGCATCGATTGCTTCCATGACTGAGTCAGCGGCAAAAGCCGGTGGAACAAATATCATTGTGGCGTTCGCACCTTCTTTTTCAACAGTTTCGGCAACTGTATTATAAATAGGCACAGATTCCTGAAATTTTTGACCGCCTTTACCGGGTGTTACTCCAGCTACAATATTAGTGCCGTATTCGAGGCATTGACTTGCATGAAATCCGCCAGCCTTACCGGTAATGCCTTGAACAATTAATCGTGTATTTTTATTTACTAGTATACTCATGATTTTTTTGAAATTTAAAATTATCCGGCCAGCTCGACAATTTTTTTAGCAGCATCACTTAAACTTTCGACAGTATTTATTGCTAAACCACTTTCAGATAAAATTTTTCTTCCCAGTTCAACATTGGTTCCTTCAAGTCTGACAACTAACGGGACGGTTATTTCAACATTTTTGGCTGCTTCGATAATTCCGGTAGCAATAATATCACACTTCATAATTCCGCCAAAAATATTTACCAATATACCTTTTACGTTGGGATCTTTTAGGATAATTTTAAAAGCTTCCGTGACCTGTTCAGTATTTGCACCACCACCGACATCGAGAAAATTAGCCGGATTGCCACCAAAATGTTTGATGATGTCCATGGTAGCCATGGCCAGACCGGCGCCATTTACCAGGCAGGCAATATTTCCATCGAGCGCGATATAGCTTAAATTATATTTCGATGCTTCAATCTCTTTTGGATCTTCTTCGTTTAAATCACGTAGAGCTAAAATATCCTCGTGTCTAAATAGAGCGTTATCATCAAAACTAACTTTAGCATCCAGTGCTAAAACATTTCCGTCGGGGTTGGTTATCAAAGGATTTATTTCTACTAATGACGCATCCTTTTCCATAAACATTTTATAAAGACCAAAGACAATTTTGATGAGTTGTTTAATTTGATCACCAGTGAAACCGAGACGAAATGCAATTTCTCTGGCCTGGTAAGCTTGAATACCCAATGCAGGATCAATTAAAATTTTTATAATTTTATCCGGTGAATTTTCTGCAACTTCTTCGATTTCTACGCCACCTTCGGTCGATGCAATAATGACCGGTTTTGAAGTTTCACGGTCGAGTAAAATTGCCAAATAATATTCTTTGGTAATGTCATTAGCTTCAGTGAAATAAATAGTCTGCACTTTGCGCCCAGCGTCGCCTGTTTGATGAGTAACCAATGTATTTCCTAACATAGCTTTGGCAGCATCCAGGGCATCCGATTTATTATCGACTACTTTGACTCCGCCCTTATAGCCGTCTGTAAATGTTCCTTTACCGCGCCCACCTGCATGAATCTGTGATTTAACCACGATTTCTCCATCCGGTAATTTAGCCAAAGCCAAATTCATTTCATCAACAGATTTGACAGCTATTCCTTGTGGAACAGGTATGCGATATGATTCGAATAACTTTTTTGCCTGATACTCATGAATATTCATAAGGTGGGTTATGGGAATGGTTGCAAAATCTGCAATAATAAAATTGGAGTATAAGCGGCACTCCACAAGTGGAGGCCCTACTTTCAAATTTTTAATCTAATAAATACCAGTAGGGCTCGAGCTTGTCTCGATGCCATTTTTATAATAAGTTGCAGTCGCTTACGCCTCAATCACACTTTTCTGAATTTCAGTTAATTGTGCTATTCCGCCTTTAGCTAATTTTATTAATCCATCCAACTGCTCCTGGTTGAAGGTTGCTTCCTCACCTGAACCTTGTACTTCGACAAATTGACCTTTACCGGTCATCACTACATTAAAATCTACAGACGCATCTTTGTCTTCGATATAATTTAAATCCAAAACTTCATGATCTTGAAAAATTCCAACACTGACGGCTGCTACAGAATCAGTAAACGGTTTTTCCTTTATTTCATTATTTTTAATTAATTTATCTACAGCTAACTTTGCCGCGACATAAGCACCGGTAATCGATGCCGTTCGTGTGCCACCATCTGCTTGTAAGACATCACAATCAATCCACATTGTGTAGCCGGGTAATTTTGATAAATCAGCAACGGCTCGTAATGATCGACCGATTAATCTTTGAATTTCTACTGACCTTCCGTCGAGTTTTCCACGTGAAGAGTCACGTCTTTTCCGAGTCAACGTGCTGTAGGGTAACATTGCATACTCGGCAGAAATCCAACCACCGCCAATTCCTTGTTGTTGCATCCATGACGGTACTTTTCTTTCCATCATTACTGCACATATCACACGTGTATTGCCAAAGCCTATAAGAACAGATCCGGTAGCGTATGGTGCATAACCGGGTTCAATAGTAATTGGACGCAATTCATTTAATTTTCTATTATCGTGGCGAATATATTCTGTCATGTTTTTATCTTGAAAAGAATTTGTTAGGAATTGGCAAGCTTGAGATTTTAAGAAGAATAATATTTTGGAACCACTACCGAGCAAGGCGACACCTCAACGAACGAAGTGAGAATAACAAAGGCACAAAAGTACATAAAAAATTGTTTATAAAATTAATATCTGATTCACGATTTTAAAAATTACTATAATATTATTTTTTTGATCTGAATTTTTGGTGACCCAAAATTTATTAGCATACCATGTTTTATTTTTGTTGCTTTCAGATATGCAAATAACTGGGCTAAATGGGTATCATCTAAATTTTTAACAGCTTTGAGCTCTACTAGAATATTTTTCTCAACTAATAGGTCTGCAATATAATCTCCTATAATCGTTTTGTCTTCATCATAAACTTTAATTTTAGATTGCTGGACAACATTTATTTTATCTTTGCGCAATCGATTGGTTAATCCATTTTCATACACCTTTTCTAAAAATCCATTCTTTAAGTAGCAATGGAGTGAAAAAGAATGTTCACGAATTCTATCTACTAATTTAAAAATCTTATCATTATTCATTTACTGCATTTATTTTTGTGTATTTTTGTGCCTTTTGTGGTTTCGAATAGTTAACCAGAGATTTCACAAAAATTACACGTTATTATTTGGGTGGTTTAGTTTCTTTAAAATATTCATTTAAATACCGCGGCTGCACGCGTGATGATCCTTCTCGGTAGGGTGGATAAAATAAAATCAACAGTCGCTGATTTGCTTTTACTTTGATGTCGCCGTCAAAGGCTGGGCGATAACCTTCCTTGTACAAAGATAATAATTTTACTTTGGCTACTTTGCCTTTTAAATTAAAAGCCTTACTCGGGCCGTGAGTGAGTTTGACTTTAGTCTGACCAACAAGTCCTTCTAAATCTTTTCCTGAAATATTAAAAAATGCGACATGTCCTTTCGGTAAATTTTTGAAACTATCATTTAATGGAACTATTTGATAACGTTCTTTTGACTCTTCAGCTTTTTTATCAGGAAAAAATATCAACAGCAGTTTTTTCTGTCCATTAGGAATTTTTACCGAAGCCACTGGTAGACGTTTGACAGCCAGTGGGTCTTTTGTTGTCGGGGCTGCGATTTCTCTAAAAAATATAAGAGGATTCTGGCCTTCGTACTGATAACTATACGATCTGCCGCTGTAAAATTTTACGCTTTCAGACTTTTTATTGGCACTTTGAAAATGCAGGCCATCAAGCATCCTGAATGAGAAAACAGAAAACTCAGTACGTATAAATCCACCCTTATTTTGCTGGCCCAATAAGCCAGAAACTAAAATAAGTTGTAGAAAAAATAATATTAAATATCTGCCGCACTCAACCATCGAAAACTAACTATTTTAAATTTACGCCCAAAAGGATAATTATCTTCGTCCGGATCAACGATGTCATCTGCCGTATCGACGGTTTCCGGAAAACGTTGAACAACCGCTTCGCACCAGGCCTTTCCATCGATCTCATCTGTAATAGGATTTTGCACTTCGCCATAAGCTCGAATTAAAAATGTGTCTGAACGGGTGTTTACGAATGGAGCGATAGCTGTCATGATATCGGCTTGGGTTAGATAGCTGGCTGTTAGGTGATAAATGACTCGATCACGGCCATCTTGATTGATAGTTGGCACTTCCACGATGGCTTGTTCAATAACGCTTCTAAATTGAGTCGGTTCCTCAGGAATCGGAAAAGCATTCTGCGGCTTTAAGAAATGCTCTATCGAGCTAAATGGTTGATCGTCTGGAGCAGTAATTTTTCGGATATTTTCAACTATCTTTTTAGCTAAGGATCGGCACTGATCTGCAGATAGTTGTTTAACACCTTGACGGAAATATTCTGTTCTAGGTAAATCGCTGGTTATTGCTGTAGATTGAGATTCGTAAGTTTCTTGAGCACTTTGAGAGTAGCGGAAAAATGCACTCTCCAATTTTTTACTATTAGTGGGTATTGTATCCTGATCTCCAAACTCATTTAGGTTAACATAATTCCATTTGTTTATATTCTGTGAAGTTAAAATAGTATTCCAAGCTTCTAATGAAGTTGAGTTTATATTGAAAGAACCATCGACTAAAAAATGCTGCCCTGAGTTTTTACCGTCAGCAGTTATTGTATCTAGATTTGTATTTTGTCTATTAACAACTTTTAAGCGAGAATTAGGGAATGCTGCGTTAGCAGAAATATCTGGTTCACTGCTTGATGATTTTAAACCCGAAAAAAAGTACTCATCAAACTTTTTATTCCAACGATCTACATTTCCCCAAGAATTTCCAATTGTATATGGTCGTGATTCATTAATATGTATGTGTTGTAATGAGCCGACCGACAAAATTGGTTGTCTTATAATCTCAAATAATGGAACATCTTCATTGAAACTTTTACCACCTGCCCCCATCACTCTATCAAATAATTCTGAGTCATTTGATAGTTTATTAGTATATGTACCTGAAATATTATTATAATCACTAGGAGAATCACCATTAGGAAAATAGTACATTTTATTTTCATCTATCATTCCAACAGTCGAATTAATTTTTCTAGGATCATTTAGTCTTGCCCATTTCATACGATTCCACGTGTGATGTTTGTTGCTTTCATTTTCATCTAGCTCTAATCTTATGCCAAATTTATATGATGTTTTGTTATGGTCAAAATCATCAGGTTTGTAATCAAAATTTGACATTTTAATTTCACTAATTGTTTGTAATACATCATCAGAAGAATTTTTTATGTTAATACTAAAATTGATCTGATCTTTATTTTTTAGACCAAAAGTTAGAGCAGTAGTCCCTGTTGAAATTGGGTATGTTTCACTAGTATCACCCTCCCAATATGAGTCATCAAATGATTTTATATAAAATACTCCTGTGTTTTGAGTTGTTGTTTTAATGTTAACAGAACCTTTGTTTTTCGGTCCAGTCCAGTTGTAAACTCTTCCAGGTAGCCAAATTATATCATCATCGCCAGAATCATCTCCAAATGGTTCACTAAATTTTAAAATTGTAATTACTGGTGAACTACTACTGCCTCCCAGTAATTCTTGAAGATTAAATTCTTTTGTTGATGTGTCAGAAAATGTCATAATTATATTGGGTAAGTTATTAATTTCAATTTTCAGATCTTCTGGTATAATAGCAGAACTATATGGATTCCAAAATTCAAAATTCATAACATATTTAATTTTAATTATATCACCTGGGGTTGATGCGTAAAAACTGAATAACAAATAAAAATCTGTTAAAACCGGTGCCATACTGAATACTATGTTTTGATTAATTTCGGGAGCCGAAATATTATACACTCTCCTTAAATCACTTGATGAGGTAATAAAATTATCAGTGGCTTGCTCCTGCATATTTTTATTGTAGTCCACATATTGTTCAAAAGCATCACCAAGTAAATCAGGCGCTAACGACAAATCTTCCTTTAACCCACCTGTTGGATTAGACAATATTCCCATAGCTCGATTAGTGATATCGTGGAAATTTTTTTTTAATCTTAATTCGGTTAAATTTCCTAAATTGAGTAGTTGTTTTCTGCTATAAACTTTATCTAACAAATTTATGTTTGCTGTTTCATCAGGATCAAAAGTGGTTTGATCACTCAAAAAACTTTCAGAGCCGTTGCGCATCGCCATCAATTGATTGAGACGTGTTTTTTCTGTTGGATCATAACTGCCCAGCCAATTGTTGTTTTGACTGAGTGTTTTATTAGTCAGAGCTACACTCGCTTTGACACCTTCATCGCCTACCCAATAGGCATAGTTGCCAATTGTTGAAGTAGTTCCATATTGAGTCGATGCACTACCAGGGATTGCGATTTTTTTAACAACAACTAAATTTGTCGGATCAGTGTCATCGATGCTGTTACTACCAACCATCTGTACTTGATCAGCAGCAGGAACAGCTGTAGTCGGATCAGGAGTTACTCCAGATACTAACCATGTAGGATTGCCAGTAATTTGATTGTCAGGTGCAGTTAGCTGATTTGTGGTTATAGGCCAAACACCAGTCCAGTAGGGATTCTCAATATTAGCATTATCATTGACTAAAATATTTGCTTGGGCAGTAGCCCGATTATCCTGGCCGGCATGTTCCTGTAGTTCACCAATGGCAATGTTCAGAGCGAACAGAGCATTCTGTCTGGCAATGTTAATATTGCGGAAAGCATTGGAGGCACCGGTTTCGACTCGGGTCAATGTCGATAGACTTAACAAGAGCAAGACCAGAAAAGACATTAGCGTAATTGTCAGGATTAGAGCAAAACCTGTTCGACGCTCAATGAGCGATTTGAATTTCTGTCGATTCTGAAATCGAATTCTTAACATTCTTATAAAATATTTTGTTACTGCTGAAAAATCAATGTTAGTTTTCGTCTACGTTTTTCATTGAGGCGTATGCCTTTTTGGAATGCGGTGCTTCATCACCGTTTTCGAACGATATGTCTTCGATATAAAAAATTTTCAAGTTTTAATACGAAAAATTCGTCATTTTAAATTTGTCCGAAAAGCGGCGTCATGCTGCCGCATTCCAAAGAAGCGGTGCTTCAAATATAAATTCGACCAGTCACCAATTTTTAATTTGTCATTGTGTGCTTCAAATTGTGAAGTGAAACAGACTCGCAGAAATTATAAATTTTGATACTTATCATTTGATAAATGAAAAAAAAACTAACAATTGTTCACACTGAAGCATCTGACGGGTGGGGTGGGCAAGAAATCAGGATTTTTACCGAGTGCCTCTGGTTGCGACAACAAGGACATAAAATAATAATTTTTGCACCGTCGCACAGTCAAATTTATCAGCGAGCGAAAGCTGAGGGGCTGGAAGTTTTTCATGTGCAATTCGCTAAGTCATCTCAACTGACCGATATTTTTAAAGTTTTTCGTCTGCTTAAAAAAATAAAACCTGATGTGATAGGAACGCATAGCAGCGTTGATAGTTGGGTCAGTTTAATTGCCGGTTCATTGGCCGGGATAAGATGTCGATTGCGATACCGTCATGTTAGCACACCCGTTAGAAACTCAGCTCTGAATCGCTGGCAATATCAAAAACTATGTCATCATATAATTACTACTGCTGACTGTATAAGTAATAGTCTGATAAAAAATTTAAATATTTCTGAAAAGAAAGTTTCAACTATACCTACCGGATTAAATCCACCTGATCAATTAATAGATAAAGACACGGCACGAATAAATTTAGCAAAAGAATTAGGTGTCTCAACTGATAGTCGATTTATTGGACAAATATCAGTTTTGCGAAGTTGGAAGGGGCACATATTTTTAATTGATGCTTTTGAACAGTTAGCTGATTCATTTCAGAGTTTACATTTAGTCTTGGTCGGCGATGGGCCTTGCATGCAAATTTTGACAAATCATGTTGCCAATTTAAAATCTAAAAATCGCATACATTTTGTTGGTCATAAAACGGATCCATATCAATATTTTCGAGCATTTGAAGGTGCAGTATTAGCCAGCACAAAAAATGAAGGGGTACCGCAGTCTTTGCTGCAAGCAATGTGGGCTGAGTGTCCGGTGATAGGAACTAATGTTGGAGGCATACCTGAAATTGTTTTAGATAAAACTACCGGGACGCTGATTCCTCCATCGGATTCGGTTTCATTGGAAAATGCTATAACTGATAATTTACAGAATCAAGATTCTATTATCACAATGGTTGATAATGCTAAAAAGATGGTGGCTGAAAAATATTTGATTACGAGCATGGGTAAGCAGATTTTGGAAATTATAGAAACTAAGTTAACTATTTAAAAATTATTATAGCCACGGATACACGCGGATTAAACACGGATAATTTAAATTATTTATTTATTTTTTTAATTATTTGTTGTGGATTTTTTGTAGGGCTGTCAGCTTGCTGCATGCCGTTATATCGATTAATGATGTTCTCGCGAATTATGCATCGAGCAAGCTCGAGCACTACAATGTTTAATTTTTGAATTTGATAACTGTATGAAAAATTTATTTATACTTGCCACATATTCATTATAACATTGATGTTAATACTTATGAGTAATCAAAAAATACCTGTTGAGAAATATTCTACACCTGAGATAGCAAGTAAAAGTGTCGCAAAAGAAGTAGCTGCGCTTATTCAAAAAAATAATAGTGATGGTAAAAATACAGTGTTAGGTTTGGCTACAGGGTCAACTCCATTACATCTTTATAAAGAACTTATTAGAATTCATAAAGAGGATGGACTATCTTTTAAAAATACAATTACCTTCAACTTGGATGATTATTATCCAATTTCTCAGGATGATCCCGAAAGTTACTACTATTTTATGCAACAACATTTTATTAAGCATATTGATATACTTCCTGAAAATTTTCATATTCCTGACAGTAATATGCCTAGAGAGAGTATTGAGATTGAGTGCGCTAAATATGAGCAGACTATTAAAGATTCTGGTGGTATTGATATTCAAATTTTGGGGATTGGAAGAACAGGACATATTGGATTTAATGAGCCAGGTTCATCAAGAGACTCCAGAACACGGTTAGTTGAACTTGATAAAATAACTAGAGATGATGCATGTAGTAATTTTAATAGTCTGGAAAATACTCCTAAATACTCTTTAACAATGGGTGTGGCGACAATAATGGAAGCAAAGAAAATTATCTTGATGGCTTGGGGTAAGTCTAAGTCTGAAATAATTGCAAAAGTGGTGAAGGGATCAATAACAAATGAAGCAAGTGCAAGTTTTCTTCAGAGTCATCCAAACGCAAAATTTGTTCTTGATAAAGATAGTGTTTCAAGATTATAGTTCAGTAGTTGAAATTACTATATTCGACGAAGCAAGGAGTTAAATATAGTTTATTTATTAATTCTCTAATGAAATCATTTTTCTCTCCACCTCATAGTTATTATACTGTTGGTATTATTACTACAATATATATTGGTGCAGTCTTTATAGTTATAGAAGATTTACCATACGGAAATTATATTGTGATATCTATAATATTTTTATTTACTCTTTTAGGTTTTATCGCAATTGGGTATAGATTAATCGAATATTATGCTAGTAAAAGCAAAAAAATTCTCTCTAAAATAACAGAAGAAATTATTATAAATACAACAAAAAGTAATCTTGTTAAAATTAATTCTCAATTAATAAGTTTAATAGAAATAGCTGAGTTAAGAAAATCAAATAGTAAAGAAACGCATTTTATAACCGATGGATTTATTGGTCTTCAAAAGAAATGTATTGAACTAGAAGGAATCAAAACAGATAAAGGTAAATCTCGTATAGGAATTTTTGGACATTTGCCCAGTCATATGCGGAATATTGATAACAGGCTAACAAAAGAGAGAGGAGATGTTTTATTTCAGGGACCAGGAGTTACATCTAACCAAATAAATAGATATGTTGATTTAGTCAATCAGCGAACACAGGCATTGTATGATTTTTTGAATAGTGGTGGTAGTTGTATAGAAGTTTATTATGAATCATTTATTAGTCGATATGTAGAGGGTAATTTTAGATTTAATAAAAATATGCCCGATATGCCTGAGGAAGTAAGAGATAGAATAAATGGATTATTATTCTTTTTAAACAAATTTGATTCTTATAAAATTAATATTATACCCAATGAGGATAAAAGAAGAAAGGGACCATATTTTTTTCTCCGACAAGATGTCGGTCTTATTATCGATTTACGCACTTCAGAAATTGATCCTGATAGAGCAAGATATATTGATGGTATATATACTACAGAAAAAAAAGTCATAGAAGAATTTATAGATAAACATCGTAGGTTATTAAAAGATGGGGATGGAGAAAATGAATTGCTAATTATTAACCAAAATAAAGTTAAAGAAAAACTAAATAATTATTTAGAAATTTTAGAAAAAAGATGATTAAACCAGAAGAATCTACTAATTAGAACTTTTGAACTATTAGGAATCAAATTTACTTATAATTTTTTCTAACTTGTAGCCTTTTACTGTTTTGTAGTTATCATGTCGCCCCAAGGGGTTATATATGGATGTTCTTTTGTTATATACACGTAATGCAAGTGACTATAATTTATTATTGAATCGTTGTTAAATAACTGATGTCCTGCGGTAATTGAGGCAAATTTAACTTCAATTTTTTTACCTTCATGATTTCTTGTTTCTTGATTAATATGTTGCAAAGTAGAATTTATCGTATTTCCAGACATTACTACATCATCTACGATTAAAATTTTATTGTATCGATGAATGTTATTGCGTGAAAAATCTTGAAATTCTCTCCTTTTTTCTATTTGTTTAAAAAAAGCAAATTCAAGTGGTACCATCCCTTTTAATTCTTGAGATAACAAGTCACCAACTAACGCCCCACCTGCAATAATATCAACAGAGATAGCGACAATACAATCAGGTTCAAAATATTCAACTTTTTTAGCAAGTTTTTGTATTGAAATTTGAACTCCATCCCAAATTAATTCATTTTCGCCATGAAGTTCAGGATTTTTTAGTTTATCAAGTTTACTCTCTAATTGTTTAACTTTTTTAATATTAAAAATATCCATTTTGAAAATAGTTTAATGAGTATTTGGGTATATTGCTTATACTAATGTTTAATAGATTTTATAATATTAGCATCGAATGAAATTAGAAATTCATTAATTATTTTCCTAGTCAATATAACTGGTGGTTTTAAAATTATAGTATCACCATTACCTCTTTTGGACAATCTTACCAGCACACCGTTTCTCAAACATTTTTCATAAATGCTATTTGCTAGAGTTTGACTATTAAATTTAATACCCTGGATCAACCCCAACCCCTCGACCTTAGTGATTTCAGCATATTTGTCTTTAACAGAATTTATGGATTTATTTAAATACTCTCCTAAGTCGTTAGATTGTTTAAGTAAATTGCATTTAAAAATATAGCTTAAATTTTTTATACCTATTTCACAGACTAGAGGATTCATACCTGCGGTAAAAGCACCTTCTGTGTAATTCAATACATCATATTTTTTCTTTGTTAAAACTGCTGCTAATGGCCAACCGGCTGTAAAGGCTTTCGCAAGTATTAAAATATCTGGAACAACCTGGAAATGTTCTGCGGCAGTGAATGAACCTAACCATCCTCCGCCCGTTTGAACTTCATCATAGATCAGGCAAATATCTTTTTCATCACAAATATTTCTAATCTGTTGCAAATATCTTTTTTCAAGAACAACTACCCCATCGTCAACAATTATAGGTTCGAGTATTAAAGCTACCGGGTTGAGTTCATTGACCTTGTTTTTAAAAGACTCTATATTATTCGGTTCTATCTGGTGAAACTGAATATTAGATAAATCAGATTTTTCATATTCTCTATGAGTAACTCTAAGGTTAAGGTATGTTTCGCCATGATAACTTCCTCTCATAGATAAGATTGGGAAATTTTTCTTCCCATTTTGTATGTGATAGGTAATCGCAGATCGCAATCCAAATTCGATAGCTCCGGCACCACTGAGTAATTTTAAATTAACTTTAGTAAGCTCATCAGGTGTATGTTTAATAAGTAGATCGGCAAATTCTAAAGCTGGAATATTGCTAAACATTGATGATGAAAAAAACGGTTGATCAGAAGCTAAATACTCGGAAATTGATTCTTTTATTACCGGATGATTGTGGCCAAGATGTAAGTTATGAGTCTGAGAAGAAAAATCTAACCAAATTTTTCCATCTGCTGTTATAAAAACACACCCACTGCCCCAGACAACCGGAGGATACTCATTTCTTGATCCCTTAGTTAAGTTAGCCTTTGACCATTTCAAAGGAAAGTTTGCTTTCAAGTCTTGATCAATAAAATCAACCTCAGAAATATTTTTTCCAATGTGTGGAAGCAAATCATCAGGTTTGAGTAATGTTAATAATTCTCTGTCGTTGATTGCCATAATTAAATATAAATTGGACAAGTATTAATACGGTATATTCAAAATACAATGATTTTTTGAGTAGTTTTGTTCCGACCAGCGCAATAACAATGGGAGTAGGCAGTATAATGGCTGCCAAGCAAACAATCTTGTTTGCCTGGGGTGAAAAGAAAGCTGAAATTGTCAAAAAAGCAGTTGAAGGTTCAGTCAACGATATCGTGACTGCCAGCTTTTTACAGGAACACTCTAACGCACGTTTTGTTGTTGATGAAGCTGCGGGATCGCTGTTGGAAAAATAACTTTATTAAGATTCAAACTGAAAGATATTCTGATGTATATCTTTATTTTTCATTCCACAACTTTATTGGAAGGTATTTAGAATATCTGTTAAAATCTTTATCGTTAGTCAATATACTCATTCTATTGCATGTAGACTGGGAACATATCAAAAAATCGCTAAACGATCCCTGAATTCCTTTCAATCGACATGTATTAAAATATTTAGCTGCCTGAATATGATCATTATTTGTTGCAAGTAATGGAGTAAATCCAGATAGAGCTAGATCAAGTTTTTTAAATTGTTTTACTTCTTTTATACCCGATAGTAATTCTTGTTTTACTATTCCCGGTAAGACTGCTCTACCTTGTAATATTAACTCTTTTAAGATTTTAATTTTCTTGCTGCTATTTGATTCTTTTCTTCGAAAATATTCTGACCAGATGGAGGTATCGATTACAACATTCATTGCTATTTCCTGAATTTTTTGTAGTCAAAATTATCCAGGTCTGTAAATACGCCTTCATAGTTTAAAACAAGTAACTGTTTTTTGTGAGAAATAAATGTTTTAAGCGCTTCATTTACAGTCTCTTTTTTAGTTTTAAATTTACCCAACTTCAATGCTTCAGATAAAAGAGAGTCATCTATTTTTAAATTTGTATTCATGTGTCAACTTTGACACATTTTTTTTGGTATGTCAATAAGCGATGAAATTATTATATTTCGTGAAGTGATTCACATCGTTAATAGATTACGGCATCTAAAATTGATAAAACTTCATTAAATATATTTTTTGAAGACTTACCAATAAATCGAGCTTTCCTTGCTTTATAATCGAGAGATTTTAATTGTTCCGTCATAATGAATCCGGTAATTTTTTGACTTGAAGTAATAGAAACATGAAATGGAATTTCTCTATCAGTATTAGTTATTGGGCAAACCATAATCATTCCAGTAGACTTGTTAAACTGATATTTGCTGATTACTATAGCAGGTCTTTTTCCTCGCTGTTCATGTCCCGACTGGGGATTAAACGATAAAGCTACAATATCACCTTGTTTGGGTATATAAAGAGCCATAACTAAATTTCATTTCCTTGTGACTCTCCCCAGTCAACCTCGTTGAACTTTGTTTTTTTTGGAATTCTTTTAACTAACTCGTTAATATTATATTTCCCACGTATTCGGTTGAGTGGCTTTATTTTTATGACTCCGTTTGATACTGCTATATCAATATCATCATCTATAGAAATCCCGGATTCAACAAGTATACTTTTATTCAATCGTATGCCCTGACTGTTTCCCCATTTTTTAATTTTTGTAACCATATAAAATAGATATACATGTATATCCGGATGTCAAATAGTTTTACCTTGTAATTCTCCGTGGCTTGCCACGGGGAGATAACTAATTCTGTCATTGCGAGGAGCATAGCGAGCCAACTCCGCCATAGTAGCCTATGGCTACGACGGCTGGACGTGGCAATGACAATTTTTTAATTGAGGCAAAAATTTATTAAATAGAAAGTAAAGCAGTTGAAATCAACTTAGTAAGGAAGTGGATAACTGCTACAGAGATCGAGAGCTATCTCTTTTCCTTTGGTAACGTTATTTTCATCTTCCAGATTAGACAGGACCAACGTAATAGCCTCGGCAATTTTTATCATTTCAGATTCTCCCATTCCTCTTGAAGTCACCGCCGGCGTTCCTAATCGAACGCCACTTGTTTGGAATGGACTGCGTGTTTCACCCGGGACAGTATTTCTGTTGGTGGTAATATTTGCTTTATCGAGGGCAATTTGCGCTTGTTTCCCTGTCATATCGGGATGGCTTTTTCTAAGATCCAAAAGCATTAAGTGATTATCTGTTCCGCCACTGCAAATATAAAATCCTTTTTCAGTTAACGATTTGGATAACGCTTTAGAATTATCGATAATTTTTTGCTGATAAGCTTTAAATTCAGGTTTGAGTGCCTCTGCAAAACAGACTGCCTTTGCTGCAATAATATGCATTAATGGGCCGCCTTGATTTCCCGGAAAAACTGACGAGTTAATTTTCCTGGCATTTTCTTGACTGCACATAATTAATCCACCACGTGGGCCGCGGAGTGTCTTGTGTGTTGTAGTAGTTACAAAATCTGCATGAGGAAATGGAGAGGGGTGAACACCGGCTGCTACAAGTCCGGCGATATGAGCAATATCGGCAAGGAGATAAGCGTCACAACTTTTTGCGATCTGCCCCATTTTTTCAAAATCAATAATTCTAGAGTAGGCGGATGCTCCTACAGTAATCATTGCCGGTTTTTCTTTTGCAGCAACTTCGGCTAATTCATTGTAGTCAATTAAACCGTTATCTTCTCTGACGCCATAGTGAATAACTTCATATAGTTTACCACTAAAATTTACAGCAGCACCGTGGGTTAAGTGACCACCGTCGGAAAGTCTCATGGTTAGAATCTTTGCACCTGGTTCTAAAAAGGCAGTATAGACCGCAAAATTTGCCTGACTGCCAGAATGAGGTTGAACGTTCGCATGTTCAGCGCCAAATAATTTTTTGGCTCTTTCAATTGCTAAACTTTCGGCAATGTCTACAAATTCACAGCCGCCGTAATATCTTTTACCGGGATATCCTTCGGCGTATTTATTTGTCAGGACACACCCTGATGCTTCCATAATAGCCGGCAGAGTGAAATTTTCCGAAGCAATGAGCTCGATATGATTTTGCTGCCGAGTTCTCTCTTTTTCGATCGCCTCAAAAATTTCAGGATCAAGTTCTTTTAAATTTTTTGTGGAAAATGTTAATTTGGTATCTGACATATATTTCAATTTTGGAATTTTTCAAAAAAGGTTAATTTTAAAATTGCGGGGTAATAGTCGATAAAAAATTACTCAGCACTTATTAAGACTTAATAAAGTCAGGCAAATCGACAATAAACTCCGCTCCCTTTCCAGCCTCACTCACTGCATAAACTTCACCATTTTGCAACTCTACTAATGTTTTAACGATTGATAGACCGAGTCCAGAAGAATACTCTCCACCTGTTGGTCGTGCAGTTAATTTTTGAAATTTACCAAATAATTTTTCTTTATCTTCATCTGTTAATCCGGGACCTTCATCCTTAACACTGAATCTAATAACTTTATTATTATTTTCAGATGCATGTTTAACAGAAACCCAAACTTTTTTTCCGGGTGGGGAGTATTTAACTGCGTTACTGACTAAATTATCCATTACTTCTCTCATTCTCAATAAATCGATCATAGCCACACATTTATCACTATCGTCAAAAATTAATTCTATTTTTTTGCTTAGAGCCTGATTTAAATTTAATGAGACTACTTGTTTGGCAATTTCATTTAGACAGTATTCCTGGCATTTAACGGTAATTTTACCTGTTTCCAGTGCTTCTGAATTCATGAGATGGTCAATAACCTCCAGCATATGTTTTGCTGATTCTTCAATGGTTTCAACCATTTCTAAATTGTTTTTTGCTGTAGTATCATCTTGATTACTCGCTTTCATTGACTCACCAGTTAATTCGGCAAGACCGGCTATGCCGCCTAACGGATTTTTGAGGTCGTGGGCGGCAATTCCTAAAAATTCGCTTTTTTTGTGACTCAATCGTTTCAATTCGATATTTCCTTGATGAAGATCTCGATTAACATTTTGTAAATCTTCATAAGCTTTTACGAGATCGTCAGTGCGTTGTTGTACTTTCAATTCTAAATTTTGATTGTACTCTTCGAGTTTATCTTTGCTCTCCTGAAGGTTGTGCAATAAAGCATTCTTTTTGAGTGCTTCTCCAATTTGGGACGAAATTGCTTTTATTAATTCGATATCTTCGGCATTAAAAACATCACCTTTTTTATTAATTGCCTGTGCAACTCCGACTACCTGATTGTCTCTATCTAAAACAGGTGAGGCTAATATACTTCTGGTTTGATATCCCGTTACTTTGTCAATTTCCGGATTAAATCGGTGGTCATTATACGCATCTTCAACATTTACAATTTCATTATATGTTGCTGCATAACCACCAATACCCTTGGCGGCGGAAAATCTGATTTCTTTCATTCCATCACCAGAAGCTTTCAACGACCATAAATCATTAACTGCACGGTCATAAATAAAAAACGAAGCTCTTTCGCACTGCATGATTTCAATTGTTTTTTCAACAATCTTGCTAATGAGTGAGGGCATGTCAGAAGTTCTAGTCACTGAATCTAATACATCAAGCATGATAGCGAGTTTGTCGTTACTGGACATGACCCGCCTAAATAGATAAAAATTTTCAACTGCTACAGCTGATTGATGGGCAAATGCTTTAAATAAATTAATATCCTCAGTATTAAATTCTCCCTTTAATTTATTTATAACCTGTATGACACCAATAACTTTGCCGACAGGATTAACAATCGGGCCGCAAAGCATAGTTTTAGTTCTATAATTTGTAGCAATATCAATCGACTTGTTAAAACGAGAGTCTTTATAAACATCGTCAATATTAAGAATTTCTCTATGCAGTAAAACCCAGCCAGCGAGCCCGGTTCCTTTAGGGACAATAATTTTTTTTGATACGATACCTTCAGCTACTTTTGACCATAAATCACCTGTGAGTTGATCAACTAAAAATAGTGACGCTCGATCAGCCTTCATAACTTTAGATGCCATACTTACAATGCGCTCAATGAGACCCTCGCTTCCTTCATCGAGACATGACATGTCAGAGAGATCAAGAAATTCATTGAGATGTTTCAGAGAACGTTCAACAGTGCGTCTACGTTCAAGACTTTTTCTGAAGCGGCTGTCAGTTTCTTTTAATCTGATTGATAATATTGAATTATATAGACCCGGAATCTCATCAAATAATTTAGGGAGTTCCTTGTAGTCAATTCGAAATGCCGTAATCTCCTCAATTGCACATACTGAAGCAGTGCGAACTTTATTCTCAAAATATTCAGATTCACCAACGAGTTCACCCGGATGGATATCATCAAGAGTAAGTTCATCATCATCAATTGTAATATGTACATTAGCTCGGCCAGAAAGTATTATATAAAAAAATGATGCAGGTTTATTTTGCTCAATAAATTGTTCATGAGCCGGTATAGTTATTGGTTTAACAATTTTTGCTATTTTCGCTAATTCGATGTCAGTATATTTTTGAAAAGCGACAACATGTTTAAGTTGATCTATCACATCATCAATGCTTGAAAACGCTTTAATATTTTTACATTGTGTCGGAGTTTTACTATCTGATTTTAAATCTGACATAATTTCTTGAAATTCTAATTCTGAAATAATCCAATATTGTCTACTGTGTTAAAAATAATTTAAGAATTATAAATTTGTTAATGCTTTTCCGTGTGAGATCAACTATTGAATGAACAAATATTAAGCATATTTTAATGAGTTAAATAATTAATAATACATAATTTGTAGAATCTGCTAAAATGTCCATAATGAAATAATTTATGTTTGGTTACTTAATTTTGATTTCCTGATATATTACAAAAACTTTAATTATACTGAATGCCATATTAACATTAGCAAGCTGACTACTGAGTGACCAAGTTGCAGCATGATTACAATAAAATGACAACAAAGGTTAACTGTCATCGTCAAGTACAATGTGTTGTGATAACGCATGACAATTTTTTCCTTTTCGAACCAGTTTTGCCCAGCTAGATTTTAGTGATATGATAAATAATGATAGAAATAAAAATCCGGATACTTTACCGGAAATTGGATATCGATTGTTATTTCCAATTAGTTTGGCTTATACTATCACTGTCGCCTCGGGGGGGAGTCAGCCTGATATTCAAATTCCTACCTGGATTCCAAGTTTTGACAAAATTGCGCATTTTTTTGTTTTTGGATTGCTGGCAACATTATTCTGCCGCTACCGCAAATTAAATCGAATGAATGTTTATCAGGGGGTATTTGCAATAATTTGTACTACTTTATTTGGTTTGAGTGATGAGTTACATCAGTTTTCAAACCCCGAACGTTTTTTTGAAATTGCTGATTGGATTGCTGATACACTTGGTGCTATAGTTGCAATAATTGTCTATCAAAATTGGCATAAGTATCAAATTTTAATGGAGCTTCAGATATTAAATATTAGTAATTTGAGCATGAATCAAAAATCATTAACTCCGATAAAGACTTAATGAGTGAAAACAATCTCATCAAAAGTAATTTGGAAAATCTTCGTAAGGAAATTATTAGACATGATTTGCTTTACTACAGAAACTCTGAACCCGAAATTTCAGATTTTGAGTATGATAAATTAAAAAAGCAACTGATTGATCTTGAAACTAAATACCCGGAATTAGAGATCACTGATTCACCCGCACAAAATGTTGGAGATGACCGTATTGATGGTTTTGATACTTACAAGCATCTTCAACTAATGTTGAGTTTGGATAACACATATAATCGTCAGGAGCTTAATGAATTTGAAAATAGACTTCGGCGTTTGTCGGACGACGAAAAGTTTAAATACATTATTGAGCCTAAAATTGATGGTGTGGCAATAAGTCTGACTTATGAAAAAGGAAAATTAATTCGTGCTGTTACTCGAGGTAATGGAGTGGAAGGTGATGACATAACCGAAAATCTATTTGTCATAAAAAATTTAAAGCACGAAATTACAGGAGATAATGTCCCCGATATTATAGAAATTCGCGGTGAAATTTATATGCTCTTAAGTGAATTTGACCGTCTCAATATTGACAGGGATTTATTAGAATTACCACGGTTTGCAAATCCACGAAATTTAGCATCCGGAACAATAAAAATGCTTGATCGAAAAGAACTTTCCAAACGCAAACTGGAAGTCGTTTTGCATGGATTAGGATTTTGTGAACCACCGATTTTTAAAAATCTTTCTGATTTTCACTCTGCAATTCGAGAATGGGAATTACCCTATATTGAGCGATATTGGAATGCAGATGGAATTGAAAATGCCTGGAATTGTATTCAGGATTTAGATGGTATGCGCAATAGTTTTAAATATGCCACTGATGGTGCTGTTATAAAACTGGATTCAATTTCCTCGCAACTTGAATTGGGTGCAACTTCTAAAGCTCCACGCTGGGCAATCGCATATAAGTTTGCAGCTGAGCAAGCCGAAACACGCATAAATGAAATCACAATTCAGGTTGGACGAACAGGTGCGCTCACACCGGTTGCAGAACTCAAACCGGTTTTTCTATCAGGCACAACTGTTTCACGGGCTACATTACATAACGCCGATGAAATTGAGCGTAAAGATGTTCGCGTTGGAGATATTGTGATAATTGAAAAAGCCGGAGAAATTATTCCGGCAGTCATCAGTGTAATAAAAGATAAAAGAGATGACACTGTGATACCGTTTGTTTTTCCCAAAGAGTGTCCGGCTTGTAATACTGAAGTTGTAAGGCTACCCGATGAAGCGGCATGGCGCTGTCCAAATTTATCATGCTCACCTCAAGTGCGTCGACGAATAATCCATTTTGCTTCTCGAGTAGCAATGGATATAGAAGGATTAGGAATTGCTGTTATTGAACAGCTTGTGGAGAAAGAATTAATTGAATCAATTGCTGATATTTATGAGTTAACTGTTGAAAATGTTTTGCCGTTAGAAAAATTTGCTCTAAAATCTTCAGAAAATTTAATTGCCTCTATTGCAGCCAGTAAGAAAAATGAACTTTGGCGACTAATTCATGGGTTGGGTATTCAGCATGTAGGAGCACAAGCATCAAAAGATCTCGCTAGTCATTTTGGAAGTCTACAAACAATCAGAGAGGCCAATGAAGAAAAATTAATTGAAGTTGAAGGAATCGGGGAAACGATGGCAAAAAGCATCACTAACTTTTTTACCAACGATAATAATAATTTGATTGTTCAAAGATTAATTGATTTTGGATTAAATATTATTGCTGCAAAAAAAGTAATTGATGACACATTGATATTGAGTAACAAATCATTTGTTTTAACAGGAACTTTGCCTAATTTAAAACGTGAAGAGGCAAAAAAACTGATTGAACAATCCGGCGGAAAAGTTGTCAGCAGCATAAGTAGTAAGACTGATTTTCTGCTTGCAGGTGAATCTCCCGGTAGCAAATATTCAAAAGCACAAAAATTAAATATAGCAATTCTTGATGAGAAAACATTATTAGAAATTTTAAATAATAACTAAATTATAAAATAGTATGAGAACAGCAAATCCAGCATTAACCAATAAAGCCTTTCAAGGGTTCACTGTTGCCGACACCAAGTCCGGCACAATGACCATTCAGGGAACTGTCAATAAAACAGCAATAATGCTAGTTTGTCTTTATATTCCGGCCTTATACGTCTGGAAACTTTTTTATTCGTCAGGTAATCCGGCAGTTGTCACACCATGGTTAATTGGAGGTGCTATCGGAGGGGTAATTGTTGCAATAGCCACAATTTTTAAAAAGGAATGGTCACCTATTACAGCTCCAATTTATGCAGTGTTAGAGGGATTGGTTTTAGGCGGACTTTCGGCTCTGTTTGAATCGCGATTTCCGGGAATCGTTTTTCAGGCAGTCGGTTTAACTTTTTGCACACTCTTTGGGTTGTTAGCTGCTTATAAATCCGGCATGATAAAAGTTACAGAAAATTTCAAACTTGGATTAGTTGCAGCAACCGGCGGTATTTTCATGCTCTATTTTCTCTCTTTTATTCTTGGAATGTTCGGAGTTGGAATTCCATACATTCATGAAAGTGGATTGATAGGTATTGGCTTCAGTCTAGTGGTTGTTGTAATTGCTGCATTAAACCTGGTTTTGGATTTTGACTTTATTGAAACCGGTGCAGAAAGCGGAGCTCCAAAATATATGGAATGGTACGCTGCTTTTGGTTTAATGGTTACTTTGATCTGGCTCTATATTGAGATATTGAGATTATTATCAAAATTAAGAAGTCGGTAGATATGTTTCAATTTTTACTGTATTAGGGTGGTGTTGTGCTCGTTGATGTATCGTTGTAATCAATAAAATAATTCTATTCACTGCTACGAAAAAATTTCAATGCATCACCAATGGGCATTTTTTGGAGATAGCTGATTTTTGGTTTTTTGAAAAATAATGTCAGATTTTCTGGTTGCTCACTAATCCAGAAACATTCCCATCTATCTTCACCCAGTTTGTTTAACTGTTTTTCCAGATTAACAATTTCACTTATGTCAATTGCGACAATTTTATATTCCCAATCACCAATTCGGTTGAAATCATCTTTTGCCCAGTCTTTAGCTTCTTTGGGCAAATCACGATCACTTAATTTCGACTCGTCATAGAATTTTTTAGCCTTCTGCCAATAGGTTTCATCTGTTTTTTCTAGTGCTTTTTTTTCATCTGCAGTTTTAGTTTCTCCAAACGACAATTGCGTGATAAAGAGTATAATTATTATATTTATGATTTTCATTTTCTGTGAGCACTTTTTAATTAAGACTACTGTTTTCTGATGAATATTCAAAATCCATCTATTGACATTGATACTTATAGGACTAGAAATCAATTTGAATTATGATTGAAATAGAAGAAATTTGCTCGCCTGAATGGGCTGAATGGTATCGAATGACACCTGCCGAACGTTGGATGGAAAGTGCAAAATTATGGAATCATTATATATCAATAGGAGGTTCGCTTGACCCCGAACCCGATACACAAAGCCCTTTCTTTGATCCGGAGTTGCAAAGTGAAGTCGCTTCTGATGGGCGGTCAGGCATGCGTGTTATACGGCGCAGCGGAGTTTAGTCGTGATTTGGACTTGGCGATTCTAACCGATAAAAATAATTTTAAGAATTTCCAGAATGCATTAAATGTGCTTCAAGCGAGTCCGATAGCTATCCCGCAATTTGATAAAAAGTATCTTGAGCTGGGTTTAGCCATTCATTTTCGCTGCAAACATCCAGATGTAAATAATCTAAGGATTGATATCATGAGCAAAATGCGTGGAGTCGATGCATTTGAATTTTTATGGAAACGCAGAACAACTTTTTCTTTAGGAAATGATAATCCGTTAGACGTGCTTTCACTGCCGGATTTGGTAAAAGCAAAAAAAACGCAAAGAGAAAAGGATTGGCCAATGATATCGCGATTAATTGAAGTTAATTATTTTGAAAATCGTGATTCACCGAATGACGAACAATTGGAATTTTGGTTTACGGAAATGCGGACGCCTTCGATATTAATTGAATTAGCATCTCTTTTTCCCGATCATTGTAATAAATTTTTATCAACTAGACCATTATTGATATTTGCGTTAGATAACAATAATATTAAATTATCTGATGAACTGGATAAAGAAAGAAAATCTGAAATTGAAGCTGATCAAATTTACTGGAAACCACTTAAAAAGAAATTAATTGAATTAAAATCTCAGAGATTTAAAAAATAGCACTTACATTATTTTTGCTATCTGAGATAGATAACTTGCAAAGGTAATGATGGGAATGTAGTCGAAGAAGTTTAAATAGCGATAATTACATATGGTAAATAAATATGCCTAGAATTTTCGATAATATTGAGAATCATTTAGTAGATGCGTTAAACCAGTCTCTTGAAGTATCTTGTCGTTCAGACTTTTGTGTTGGTTATTTTAATCTGCGTGGCTGGAAAGAAGTTGGAGATCACATCGATCATTGGAGTGGTGAGGAGAATAATCGCTGTCGACTTTTAATTGGGATGCAAAAGCTGCCACAAGAACTTATTAGGGATTTCTTTTCTCTTAAAAGAGAAGATATGATTGATAATAAATTAGCTGTCGAAATACGCAATAAACTTGCCGAAGAATTTAAAGAACAATTAACCATTGGTATTCCAACTGACCGAGATGAAATAGGTTTACGAAAACTATCAAAGCAAATAAAAGACAGGAAAGTTGTCGTAAAACTTTTTCTTGCTCATTCACTTCACGCCAAGCTCTATTTGCTTTTTCGCGATGACAAAATCAATCCGGTTACCGGTTATCTTGGAAGCAGCAATCTAACTTTGGCCGGTCTTTCCAAGCAAGGTGAATTAAATGTTGATGTTCTCGACCACGATGCAACTGAAAAACTGGCGAAATGGTTTGAGGAACGCTGGAATGATAAATGGTGTATCGATATATCGAAAGAATTAGCTGAAATAATCGATACTTCCTGGGCGGCCGAAAGATTGGTCTCGCCTTATCATGTCTATTTAAAAATGGCCTATCATCTCTCTCAGGAAGCTATTGCCGGCATTACGCAGTTTAAGGTATCAAAAGAGTTTGAAAAGCAATTATTTGAATTTCAGCAAAAGGCAGTATTAATTGCTGCACGCCATTTACATAAACGAGGCGGCGTAGTTATTGGAGATGTGGTAGGACTGGGAAAAACATTTACCGCAACCGCGTTAGCTAGAATTTTTGAAGATGATTTTTTTCTCGAAACTTTGATTATCTGCCCAAAGAACCTTTGTAAAATGTGGGAAGATTATGCGCATAAGTATCGATTAAGAGCTAAAGTCTTATCTTATTCTTTGACCTTAAAAAAATTGCCTAATTTACGTCGTTACAGATTACTGATTTTAGATGAGAGCCACAATCTGAGAAACCGTGAGGGAAAGCGGTATAAAGCTATTCAGGAATATATTCAATTGAATGACAGCAAAGTTATTCTTCTTTCCGCAACACCTTACAATAAATCATTTTTGGATCTATCCGCCCAATTACGTTTGTTTGTCGATGAAGCAACCGACATTGGTATCAGTCCGGAATCCTACATATCGGGTCTTGGCGGCAGGGTTGAATTTTCAGCAAGACATCAGGTCGGCATTCGCACGATTGCCGCATTTGAAAAGAGTTCTTATTCTGACGACTGGCGAGAGTTGATGCGTTTGTATTTGGTCCGGCGTACTCGAAGTTTTATTAAAGGGAATTATGCGAAAACAGACTCGAAAAACAAACGAGAATTTCTCGAATATCCAGATGGCACGCGTTCCTATTTTCCTGATCGCATTCCTAAAAAAGTAGCATACCAATTTGATGTCGATGATCCTGACGATCAATATGCCCGGCTTTATTCCGAAGATGTAGTTGACTTGATTAATGCGCTAAACTTGCCCCGTTATGGCTTGGGCAATTATCTCGATAAGAATTCACCGATTGTCCCAACTAAAAAGGAAACAGTTGTTATTGAAAATTTATCACGGGCCGGGAAACGACTAAAGGGCTTTAGCCGCACAAATCTCTTTAAGCGTTTGGAAAGTAGCGGTTATTCGTTTCTACTATCGATTCGACGGCAAATCCTGCGAAATTATATTTTCGTATATGCAATCGACGGCAATCACCATCTTCCTGTCGGCACGCAGGAGGCCAATGTATTAGATGCGATTATAGAACAGGATATTGATACTGAATCATCTTTTAGTGAAAGCTTGTCCGATTCAATTTTAGATGCCGATGCTTTCTACGAAATAGCGGAAAATTTATATAAGTTGTTCTCAAATAAATATCGCAATCGTTTTGACTGGATAAACAGCGAGTTGTTTGAGCAATCTCTGAAGAAAGAGCTGATTGGCGACAACCATAATCTCCTGCAAATCCTCAAGACAGGGAAAGACTGGAGTGCTGACTCAGACAGGCAATTAAATGCGCTTTATGATCTTTTAACGCAAAAACATAAAGATGAAAAAGTGCTTCTCTTTACTCAGTATGCTGATACGGCAAACTACCTGGCGCAGGAGTTACAAAAGCGTGGCGTAACACAATTAAAATGTGTAACCGGCGATCACAATGATCCGACTTCGGTCGCTTATCAATTTAGTCCGGCCAGCAATGAACAGCATGGTATTGTTGGCACAGTAAATGAGTTGCGAGTATTGATTACAACGGATGTATTAAGCGAAGGGCAAAACCTTCAGGACGGGCATATTATTATTAACTATGATTTACCGTGGGCGATTATCCGTCTGATTCAAAGAGCAGGCAGGATTGATCGTATTGGCCAGAAATCGGCAGAAATTATCTGTTATTCATTTTTGCCGGAAGACGGTATTGAAAAAATAATTAATTTAAGAGGACGGTTGTCGATAAGAATCTGTGAAAATGCCGAAGTGGTCGGAGCAGACGAAACATTTTTTGAAGGTGATCCGGTAAATATCCGCGACCTGTATAACGAAAAGTCCGGTATTCTTGACGAGGATGATACGGAAATCGATTTGGCATCATACGCATATCAGATATGGAAAAATGCAATTGATGCTGATGCTAAATATAAAAAAATTATACCGGAAATGCCGAATGTTATTTATGGGACGCGAGCCATTGAGGCCGATGAAAATCGAGAAGCGGGTGTTATCGTTTATACTAAGACCGCAGATGAAAATGATGCTTTGGCTTGGCTGGATGAGCAGGGAAATTTAGTAACCCAGTCTCAATTTGCGATTTTGCAAGCAGCACGCTGCTTGCCGGATACCGAGCCGCAACGCCGTCTCGCCGATCATCACAAATTAGTGGAAAGCGGGCTCGAATTTATTAAAGAGAACGAAAGTAAAATAGGCGGCCAGTTAGGCCGGAAAACCAGTGGTCGTTACCGGGTATATTCGCGATTATCCAGCTTTTACAGCGAAAATCAAGAGACATTGTTTGTGAACGATAGCTTAAAAAAAGCGATAGAAGACATTTATAATTATCCGCTGAGACAATATGCCAGAGATACTTTAACCCGCCAGTTAAAATCGGGAATTAACGATTATGACCTGGCCGATATGGTTGTTGCATTGCGTGAAGAGGACAAACTGAGCATTGTTGATAAGGAAGAATCAATGCATAAAGAACCGCGAATCATCTGTTCAATGGGATTAAGCAAAAGAGTAGATTAGATATGTTAATCAACCGCGCAAAATTTGACCAACGCATCAAAAAGTTTCAATTCACTGAACTCTTTAATGATCTCGGCTGGGATCATGTCGATAATGAACAGACCATAACTGTCAATGATCAAATCTTTGAATTAAATGCGGTAGCTCAAAAGCGAGATTTTATGATATTTGTCTGTTCGCCCCAAAACAGTGGAAAAATCCCGGATGCAACGGTGCGCAAAAAAATCGACCGCAGTATCACCAAACTTTTTTTTGAGCATTTGATTATTTTTATCAATGAGGAAAAGGCTGCTCAAATCTGGCATTTAAGTGTTCGGGAACCCAATAAACCTATTATAACCCGGGAGACAACTTATTATACAAATCAAAGACCGGAATTACTTTATCAGCGATTGCGCGGACTATTATTTACTATTGATGAAGAGGAAAATATCGGGTTGGTCGATGTCACACAACGGATATCCAAGAGCTTTAATACTAACGCCGATAAAGTCACTAAACAATTCTATGATAAATTCAAAAAAGAACATGGCGCATTTCTCGAATTCATCAAAGGCATAAGCGATGTGGTGAACAAGGAATGGTATGCTTCGTTAATGCTCAATCGTCTCATGTTTATCTACTTTATCCAGAAAAAAGGATTTTTGGATAACAATAAAAACTACTTACAGGATAAACTGAAAATTACGCAGCAAAAGAAAGGTAAAAATAAATTCTATTCCTTTTATCGTGATTTTTTATTAGTCTTGTTCCACAAAGGCTTAGGGTCGTCGGCAAGAGGTGAGGCGCTGCTGCAGGAGATCGGAGATGTGCCGTATCTGAACGGCGGATTGTTCGATATTCATCCTCTTGAAAAGAGACATGAAAATATTCAGGTTGACGATGATGCTTTCGACAGAGTCTTTGAGTTTTTCGACAAGTTCCAATGGCATCTCGATACTCGAATTACCGCTTCAGGAAATGACATCAATCCCGATGTGATCGGCTACATATTTGAGAAATATATCAATGATCGCGCATCCATGGGTGCTTATTACACTAAAGAGGACATTACCGAATACATTGGAAAAAACACCATCATTCCCCATCTGTTTGATGCGGCAAAAAAGGAATGCGCCAATGCTTTTCGTGAAGAGAGTGGACTATGGAAAATACTGCAGGATAATCCGGATCGTTACATTTATGATGCCATGCGTAAAGGCACGGAATTAGACCTGCCTGCGGAAATTGAAGCCGGAATAGATACTGCCAAAGCAGACTTGCTCGAACGCCGCAAAGCATGGAACAAACCAGCGCCGTCAGAATACGCATTGCCGACAGAAATCTGGCGGGAAGTGGTCGAACGAAGAAAGCGTTATTTTGAGATCAAAGCCAAAATAACCAATGGCACTATTAATGATATCAATGATTTTATTACCTACAACCTCGACATTCGTCAGTTTGCCCAAGATGCCGTGCAACAATACGAAGGCGCCGATTTCATCAATGCTTTTTACAAAGCAATTACCGCTGTAACCATTCTCGATCCTACTTGTGGCTCGGGCGCTTTTTTATTCGCCGCCTTGAATATTTTAGAGCCGCTTTACGAAGCCTGTATTCAGCGAATGCAGGAATTTGTAAGTGAAGACGATAACAAAGACGGAAAACGCTTCTCTCAATTTCGCAAAATATTGGATGATACCAAACGTCATCCTAACCTCAAATACTACATCTACAAAACGATTATTTTAAACAATCTTTATGGTGTTGATATCATGAATGAGGCGGTCGAGATCGCCAAGCTGCGCCTGTTTTTAAAACTGGTGGCAGAAGTCGATAACAGCAACGATTTAGAACCGCTGCCCGATATCGATTTTAATATCCGCGCCGGTAATACACTGGTCGGATTTGCCAGTTATAAAAAATTACAGGAGTCGGCAGTAATTGAAATGGATTTTGACAACGATGCTGAAAAGTGTCGCGAGGAAGCAGAAAAAGTCGGCACGGCATATTCGCGGTTTAAAGATGTTCAATTAATAGAAGATCAGAGTAGCGCCGACTTTCGTATGGCTAAGCACAATTTGCAGGAACGTCTGAGCAGTTTAAACGAAAAGCTGAATGTATATCTCTCAAAATCTTATTTACAAGGTAGGCAAATGGATAAAAAGAAATATGCAGCGTGGAAACTCTCCCACCAGCCTTTTCACTGGTTTGCTGAGTTTTATGAGATCATACATAACAGAGGCGGGTTTGATGTGATTATTGGGAATCCTCCGTATGTGGAGTATTCTAAGATCAAAAAATCATATAAGCTACTTGACTACATAACATTGGAGTGTGGAAACCTTCACAATTTCATTTTAGAAAAGTGTCTTGGGCTGAAGAATCAAAAAGGAGCGATTGGGTTGATAGTACCTCTCTCACTAATTAGTACTCCCCGAATGAATAATGCCATAGAACTACTTAAAATTCAAAGTAACAGAAGCTATATTTCAAGTTTTGAATGTCGCCCTGGAAAGTTGTTCGTCGGAGCTGATATTAGACTTTGTATAGTTTTAGTGCTTCCAAGTAGAAGCGATAGGAATGAACTCTATACCACAAAATTATATAAATTTCCTACATTGCAACGGGAGATTCTCTTTTCGATTTTAGAGTATTGTAATTTGATGAAAATAAATCATCATTTTAATTTAATTCCAAAAATAAGCAGTGAAAGAGAGCTGTCGATTTACAACAAACTCTTCGGTGAAAAAAATAAGATTATTTCCTATGTACATGAAAATGGAACATCGAAAATGCTGTATTATTCGTATGGATTTAGATATTGGGCAAAAGTGCTAACAAAACCGACATTCTTTGAAGGACAAAACGCTTCAGTGTCTACAGGGGAAAAACACTTATCGTTACAAGAAGAAGTTAATAAGAACCTAATTGGCGCTGTGTTATCTTCATCATTATTCTATTGGTATTATGTCGTCACGAGCGACGCTCACAATTTCACTAAACATATTATATATGGTTTTCCTCTTGATCTATTTTGTGCGCCATCTATTGAAGAACTCTTTTTGCAATATCAAGATGACTTAGAAAAAAATTCAAAGCTGAAAACAGTAACTTACAAAACAACTGGAAAAATTACCTATAGAGAGTACTATGTAAAGCGTTCTAAAGGACTGATAGACAAACTGGACTTGCTTATAGGGAAACACTATGCGATTAGCAATGAAGAAATCGATTTCATTTTAAATTACGATATAAAATTTCGATTGAGTGATGACCTATCAAGCATATGAAAACCTAACATATAATAGACAAAATTGATAAATTACTATGCCAAGCTTACAATTTCACCGAAGAAGAACTCGACTTCATCATCAACTACGACATTAAATACCGGATGGGAAAAGAACTTTAAAATTACGATAATAAATAAACACGAATGTATTTAGTGTATGTCGATAAGAGTCGGGGATCTTGGAACTGAGAACATCCTGACAAGTTATTAATCCTGGAAATAGTTTATAAATGTCTAATCGCAAAAAAGAGGAGATTAAAACACAACTGCAAAAGTTTGGTTGTCCCTCTCCTGTTATTTTGGACAAACGTATTACTAAGGATGCCTATCGGCTTATTCGTTATTTAGATATTTTAGACTCCAGGCAATTAGAGAATATCAAACCGGTTGCAGTAGTTGAGTTTCAAGATAGACCGTTAATGTATGTCGTGGACTCAATGTCATTATCGGTAGATCCTGATAAAAAGACTGATCAATTAGAAATGCTGCGTAGGGCGCTTGCATGCCGTGGGGAAGCTCCATTTTTAGCAGTTTCAAAATTAGGCCAATTAGAAATTTATCAACTTCACTTAATTCAAAGTCTTGGAAATTGTAATATTGTAAAGGATACTAGTGATAATGCGAGTGGGCTAATTCCATCTCTTAGTCTATACGGCAAATTTAGAAGTAAAACATTAATTGAGTTATCAGAAGAACAACCTCTCAGTGATTATATTTTTGACTTAATGGAGCACACCATCAAAAAAATAACGTCACTAGGTATAAGCGCGAGTGATGCTTTATCTTTGAGTGGTCGAGCGTTATTTTTCCGTTTTTTAATAGATCGTGAAATTGTCGATGCTGTTAACGATTTATCCAGTATTTGTAAGGATGCAAACAGCTATGTAGATTGTTTTGCTAACATTAAAAATACTATACTTACTTTTAAATGGCTTGATAAAACATTTAACGGTGATTTGCTACCTTTATCTGTAGAAGATGAATCTAATTATCATTCATATTTTGATAAACTGGATAAACCGGCACAGAAATCATTACTGTATCACCTTAAAGCCATCATTGAAAAACTTGAACCTACAGGTAATTCCTATCAAGAAAGACTTGATGCTAATCCGGAATGGGGTTGGGGGTATTTAGACTTTGGGCATGTTCCAGTTGGATTGCTCAGTCAAGTTTATGAAAGGCATATGCATACACATGCTAAACAAGAGGCCAGTGAGACAAGTATTCATTACACCCCGCGTAATATTGCCGAATATATGGTTGACGAGGCATTTCATGGATTATCAGATGAGATGCGCCAGCGAATAACGATTCTTGAAAATAACCCTTTTAAAATACTTGATCCTACTGCAGGCGGCGGAGTGTTTTTAGTAATATGCTTTCGACGGTTAGTGGCAGAACATTGGGTGGCAACAGGTAATCGGCCAGATACTAAAACTATTCGAGAAATTCTCAATAAACAATTAGTTGGATTTGATATTAACCAAACTTCTTTGAATATCAGTGCGTTGGCTCTATATTTAACAGCTTTAGAATTAGACGGTGATCCTCACCCTTATGAAAAATTAAAATTTGATTATCTTTGTGCTCCTAAAGGGAATGTACTATTTTTATCACGCACAAAGAATGATCCAAAAAAGGGATTTATTGCAGGAAGTCTAAATTCTAGTTTTGCGGCGAGACACAAAGATGAGTTTGATATAGTAATAGGAAATCCTCCCTGGAAAAAATTTAAAAAAAGTGACTACGAAGACGAGGAGTTTAGTAAAAAATTAAACGGAATGTTTTCAGCCAATGCTAGGCAGATTACAAAAGATCGTGGTCTTAAAGAAATTTCTAAAACATACGTTAATCCCGATAATGTTACCGACCTGCCATTTGTTTGGCAGGCTATGCAATGGTGTAAAGATAGTGGACTGATAGTTTTTGCCTTATCAGGCAGAGTTCTTTTTAAGAATAGTCACAATGGTCGTTTAGCAAGAGATGCTATATTTTCTGCGGCAAAAGTAACGGGAGTATTAAATGCAGCAGAACTTCGTTTTACTAAAGTATGGCCTGATATGGATCACCCGTTTTGTTTGTTTTTTGCTAAAAACCAAATACCTGAATTAAATTCTACGTTTTCTTATATTAGCCCAGTATTGGAAGATAAAATCAATAATCAATATAGGCAAATACGTATTGATGCTTCTGCCTCTCAATCGGTCAATATTTCTCAAATTAAAAAAAATCCCTATTTATTAAAAACTTTATATAAGGGAAATACTTTCGATGCTACAATTATTGAAAAAATTTTAAGCTACAAATTTAAACCATTAAAGGAATATTGGCCTAAATCAAAAGCATCGACAGGATATATAGTTGGTAAATGTAATAATTCTGCGTCGAAATATGAAAGGTTTCCTAACTTAACACCTGATACTTATACAACATTGCCAAATCCCTATTTTATTAAACCGACTGAGTTACCATTATTTGATGGTTCTAACTTAGAAAGACCTAGAGAATCCTTTGGGTTTAATGGACCTATGTTAGTAATCAAGAAAGGCATACCTTACGATCGTTCAAGAGTTAGAGCAATACTGTGTAAACAAAATCTAATTTTCAATGAATCATACTATGGTTATTCCGGTTATGAATTAAATGAAGGTGAACTAAAAATCCGATACCTTTTCCTATTATTACATTCGAATCTATTTTTGTATTGGACTATATTGAGTAGTGCAAAATTTGGTGTTGAACGAGATGTAATCCAAAAGTTTGATATCGATAATTTTCCATTTTTTCTCCCTGAAAATTTAAATGATGAAAATAAAAAATTAGTATATGACCTATCAGAACAGCTTGCTCATTCTCAAGCCAAACCGTGGGGAATGATAGATAGTTTTTTCTTTAAGTTATATAGTTTAACGAAAATTGAACAGGAGGTTGTTAGTGATACTTTAAGTATTGCATTACCTTTTCCACAAACAATTAAAAGAGCTCAGGCTGCGCCATCCAAGACTGAAATAGAGAAATATGTTAATCGTTTGAAAAAATTACTGGCTCCTTTTTTTGAAATATCAAATCAATCATTGGATATTTCAATTTGTGCTAAAATTTCACTAAATCAACCTTGGGAGTTACTTCAGTTAAGATTCAAATCAGAAGAAACACCAATAAATCAAATGCATTTGGATAAGATTATGGAGATCGCTGACGAACAGAGCGCAAGTCGAATTATAGATGCAAGCCAATCCAATTGCTTAAACATAGCAATACTTAGAAATTATCGTTATTGGACGATGACTCAAGCAAGACTTTGTGCATTGGAAATAAGCGATAATTGGCTTGACCATTTTTCATTAGGAACAGTTGAAATTGCATCGTGAGAGGTTTAATGATAAATAGTAATTCTGATTTAGGATTACCTTTTAAAGATGTTCCTCAAAGAGCAAAACTTATTATTCACAAAACATTAAGCAATGCATGGAAAGAATTGCTTGATCGTGATAAGAAAAATCAGCTATCAACAGCTCTTGAGCCTCAAATAACAGAAGCATTATTTGTAATAATCTGTGAGTTCTGGAATAAGTCTCGCATACCGGGATTTGATGAGTATTTATTTGGCTCACCTCAATCAGGCCCAAATATACGAAATTATAATGGGGAGAAGTTAGAAAAAGAAATTGATATAAGAATACCATCTTACCGACTAGCTTCAGGACGCGACCCTTATAACGGGATTTTTATAGAATGTAAACCGGTTGATAAAAAACATTCGATTAAAAGAGACTATTATGAGGAGGGTATTAAACGATTTCTAGACGGCGATTATGCATGGGCTATCCCATCTGCAATGATGATCGGTTATGCAAGAGAAGGTCGTAAACTAAAAGATAACTTTATTCCTTACATTCTCGAAAATAGAACACAATTGTTTCTAGTAGAGCACACTGCTCCAAGTGAAAAGTTTTTTGATGGGTCAATTTGTGAAACTATTCACGACAGAAAGTTTATACTGCCTGATCACTCCAATAAAGTTGGGAAAATATCAATTCAACACCATTGGTTGCAGCTCAATAAAATCCAGCAAATATGAGCATATCCTTGTTATCACTTTCCTGTATTGTAGTAAAAATTGACGCTCCAACAATAGTCGCCAAAATTCCTAAACTGAAGTTTGAGGCGATAATTACATAAGCCATTGTTACTCAATATATCGACAAAAAAAAGTGCTTCACTTCTGTCTACATTTGACTAAATTTCTACCAAAAACGTTTTATGCCTAAGAGTTTGAATGCCTGTTTTTGAAG
>JAJFLR010000076.1 GCA_021772565.1 Opitutales bacterium
AATTGCTCGCCACTTGTCTACTTCAGAACGGAGTTTATTTATAACCGGGGTCGGGTTGTATTGTTGTTCCCGAGTTGAAAGTCCTATGCCTTCGTCAAAAACAATTTCTTGCTGATTGGATGATCTCTTTCTTTTTCTGGGCTTCGGTATCGGTGTTATAAATTCTGCGTTGCGACGACTCTCGATTATCTTCTGTGTCGGCTGTCCATCCTTATCGAGTTCCCAATGACGTTTTGGATATTCATAAGGAGAGTTAAGTATCGGTTTTTCGAAAAAAGGATTTTCCATGTGGCATTTGAGTTATGCTCGATTAATGCGAGACGTATTCACTGAGTCAATCGTTTATCATAATAAGCTTAAAGTTAATATACTGATTCCAGGAATTAATTTCACAAAAAGTCAGCTGGATTGCCACATTCGACTAAAGTCTAATTCGCAATGACAAATGAAAACACTGTTGTCATTGCGAGAAGCAACGCGACGAAGCAATCTATGTAACTTGAGCCTTCATAACTTTTTCAAATCACTTTATGAAATTATTTTCCAGAACCAGTATAGGTGTTATAATCCGGTTAAACCTTGTAAATACAAACGATCAACATCAAAAATAATTTATGTAGTGCTTTTAAATATTAACCTTAACTTTTGGGACTATGCATTTAATGGATCAAGTGGACCCTCATTTTTTAGTACCGAGTCTGTCGATTCTATATCTTTTGAATCCACCATTATACCAGAACCTTCAGATTATAATATTATCATTTCTGTCATGCTTATTGGGACTGTCCTAGTTAAGGTTTTCACAAAAATATATAAACAATAATATTTAACGGCGGCCAAAATCAGGCAGATCCCTACCCTGCAAAGTCAAAGGAAATAGATTTGTAGTTTAAATTATATAATTTGTAATTTGGTGTTTATCGGTAGAAGCCCTCTGGGCAGTAGCACTAAAATCAGTAATTGACAATAAAAGAATCTTATTAAAACTTATTAATTAAAAGGAGATCCATTATGTTTAAAACAATCGAAGCAGTTATCGATAAAGAGGGAAACATTCAACCTCTCGAAAAATTAAATAACAAGTCAACTAAACGGGCACTTGTTACTATTCTCGATGACTTTGACGATGATACTGTTCAAGAGACAGCAATATTAAGTGAAGCTTCTCTTGCAGAAAGTTGGAATAGTAAAGAGGAAGATGATGCATGGGGACATCTCCAATAGGAACAATAGTTTTAGTTAGATTTCCATTTTCTGATCTAACGAATGCTAAACTTAGACCGGCTTTAGTATTAGCTGATGTTGGAAGAAATGACTCCATACTTTGTCAAATTACAAGTAATCCGTTTGGAGATAAAAATACAATCAAATTGACTGAAAATAATTTCATTAGTGGTAGCCTTGACCGTATTAGCTATGCGCGACCAGGTCGACTGTTTACAGCAAATAAGAATATTATTAGTCGTGAAGTTGGAAAATTAAAATCAGATACTCATGCTAAAATAGTGAGTGCCATTATCTTGATTCTCAAAAAGTATTCGATTTCTCACTCATAAGAATTTCTGTATTACAAAAGGCATGCCCTACAAAAGACGTCAATCATTTGATGTATAACTATTGTTAATAATCGCGTAAAACCGTTGACAAGTAGATACTTTGTAATTACATTCCTGGCATGCAATCAAATATAATTAAAATAGGGAACTCACACGGTGTGCGCATTCCCAAACCGTTTTTAGAAGAATGTGGGCTGTCCGATGAGATTGAAATTAATATAATCGATAACGGCATTATGATAACATCACCCAACCATCCTCGTAAGGATTGGGATAAAGCTTTTAAGGATATGAAACAAAATAACGATGATAATCTTGTTGATGAATTATTAACTCATTCTGATTGGGATGATAAAGAGTGGGAATGGAAATAAATAGATTTGATGTAGTTATCGTTACTCTTGATCCGACTAAGGGTAGTGAAATTAAAAAAACAAGACCTTGTCTGGTAATTTCTCCAAATGAAATGAATTTTCATATTTCAACTGTTATTGTAGCTCCAATGACCAGTAAGGGGAGAAACTATCCTACAAGAATAAATTGTACTTTTCAAAAGATAAAAGGACAAGTGGTTCTTGATCAAATTCGAACTATTGATAAATCTAGAATCAACAAAAATTTAGGGCACATAGAATCAAAAACTCAGGATAAAGTTTTAAATGGATTACTAGAATTGTTCTCAAAATAATCACTAGCTTTAATTTTAAATTCCTGAAACATTTTAAATTCCTGAAACTATAAATGACCAATAAAAAATGACCTACAACGATCTTGTTAAAAAAACAGTTTTGACCCAGCCTGTTTATGAACCGGGAAAGCCGATTGATTTGGTTGCGCGTGAAATTGGTTTTGATCCTGAAGAAATTATTAAACTCGCTTCGAATGAAAATCCGTTAGGCGCATCACCAAAAGCTATCGAGGCAATAAAAAAAGAAGCTTCATCGGTAAATCAATATCCGGAAAACAGTTGTTATTTTTTAAGACAAAAGCTGGCTACACGACTAGAATTGACAGAGGATCAAATTATTGTCGGGCATGGTTCGAATGAAATTATCTCACTGCTGACTAACGCTTTCGTTGAGCCTGGTGTAAACACTGTTATGGGTAAAAGTGCTTTTATCTCTTATAAACTATTTACTCTTTTGGCTGGTGGCACACCAATTGAAGTTCCACTAAAAAATTTTTGTCATGACTTGGATGCGATGTTGGCCGCTATAAATTCCGATACCAGAATAGTCTATCTACCCTGTCCCAATAACCCAACCGGCACTGCAAATTCTGCAGATGAAATAAATCAGTTTATCGAAAAATTACCGGATCATGTAGTTCTTTGTTTTGATGAAGCTTACGCCGAGTACCAAGATAGTCCACCGGACTTGAGATCATGGATTGCAAAGGGGAAAAAAATTATCTGTCTTCGTACTTTTTCAAAAATTTATGGCTTGGCCGGATTGCGTATCGGTTATGGGTATTGTCAATCTGAGTTGACTTCTATTCTAAACAGAGTGCGGCCGCCTTTTAATGTTAACGGTGTAGCACAAAAAGCTGCATTAGCTGCCCTCAGCGATGATGATTGGGTCAAACAAAGTAAAAGTGAAAATGATCAAGGCCTGATTCAATTGACTGACGGTCTGACTGAACTAAACTTAGCCATCGTACCCAGTAAGGGAAATTTTTTGCTTGTGCAGTTCGAAAAAAGTGACAGCATCTGTCAGCAATTATTAAACAAAGGATTCATAGTCAGACCATTGAAAGGTTATTCGCTACCCGATCATCTAAGAATAACGATTGGGACAAAAGAGCAAAACCGCAAGTTGCTTGTTGTGTTAAAAGAGATACTCCAAAACTAATCATGGGGCTAAACCGCAATTTACAAGAGTGATACTCGAAACAAATTATTTGTTTCTACATGTTGTTGGTGTAACAGGATTGCTTATCTTAAATGCGCTATTGGTTGCCTGTGAATTTAGTCTTATTCGAATCCGACATTATCATTTCAAGAAGGATTTGATAAATAAAATTAAAGAAGACAGACGGGTCACCCAACTTTTAGAAAACGCCGACGCTATCGAACGCAGTATTCAATTGGGCGTAGTATTCTGCACAATCGGTATCGCGTTACTGCTGTTTCCGGTTTTATATAACTTACTGGTAGCTTTAGGGTTATCTGATTCGATGGCAAACTCATATCCGATAGTCATCTTATCATTTCTTTTGTCTGTTATTTTTCATTATATGATTGGAGATTTAATTCCGCGAGGATTGGGAGCATTATTTCCAATTCAAGCTGTGAAAGCACCTTTCTTATTAATCAATGCTCTTTCAGTAGTCAGTCATCCAATCTATAAAATTCTCAATCTTATTGCACAAAATTTATTTGTTCTGCTTAAAATAGAAAGAAGGGCCGATTTGAAATCGTTTGATATTGAATCGCGAATTGAGTCGATCGAACAAAAGAGCGAAGAAGCGGATGAAAATGACGTCCCACTATCAATTTTGAAAAATGCCCTGCAGATGGGCAAATTGGAGGTGGAAGATATTTTGCTGCCGAGAAATCAGGTTAAATTCTTTGATATCAATGATTCCAATGAAGAAAATATTAAGATGGCTATCGAGTCGGGGCACACTCGATTTCCATTATGTGTCGGTGATCTGGATCAGTGTCTTGGATTGATTCATATTAAAGATATTTTCAGGGAAAATTTGCATATCAATAATTTAAATCTGCGAACAATTAAAAGGAATATTTTACGATTTGAAGCAGATATCCCAATCGATCAGTCACTCCGAATTATGTTGAGAGATAAAAAACATATGGCACTGGTGATCGATGATTTTGGCGGCACCATCGGCGTCATCACCCTCGATCTGATATTAGAACAAATAGTCGGAGATATTCAGGACGAGTTCGATCGAGAAGAGGCATTAATTAAAACTATTGGTGATAACGAGTTTATTGTTTCAGGGCTTACGCCAATGCATGAACTGGAAGAATCATTAAACATAAAAATTGACTACGATGAAATTTCAACTTTTGGAGGATTGATAACGGGGAAGGTCGGCAGAATACCAGGAGTTGATGAAGAAATTGAACTGGAAAATCTATTTATTAAAATTACCGAAGTTAACGAAAAACGTGTTATAGCCGCGAAGATTCGTTTGAAAATGGATAATGAATTAGAGAGTATTACTTCTTAACAAATGCTGTATGAGTATCAATAAATGGTATCAAATAATTTTTTAGCTACTCTCCTTTTCGGGAAATGATAATTTAGCTAACGATTCTCTCAATTCCTCAATAAAATTCTTGAAATCAACCAAATCAAAATTTCCGTGTACATATTCCGGTATTTCATCAATTTCAATATCTGCCAGTAAATATGATATCATTGCAGGATCTAATCCTGCTTCTTTATGTTTAGCCTCCTCAAAATAACTATCAATCGTATATCCCTTATTTTTAAGAAAATATAGATCAATTAAATCTTTGGTCTCACATCGACTGACCAGAGTACAAATTTTGTTCAGCATAATTTCTTTCAGAGTATCGACTATGATATCGCCAAATTTGTTTTTATTAATATCAATTTGTGGTACACTTTCTAGAACAAAGTCCAAAATTTCAGATTCACCCTGTCTACTTAACTCATATCTATAAAAAGTAGGAGACGCAGTTATTGTTCTGCACTCAGCATTCAATTGCTTAGCAATATTTAGAACCGCATTTTCCAGTAGATGCCAATTAATAGAATCTTGAGTAAAGAAATCGAGATCATATGACAGTCGATGATCCAGATAAAAAATCCCCAACGCTGAACCTCCTGTGAGAAAAAATCTCTGTTCAATATCAAAAAATGATTTTAAAAAATCAGTTTTAAGCTGAGTTGTAGATTTAGATTCTTCCCAGTTCATGCCATGTTTCCAGAATGTAACTCCAAAATTTCTTTCTTCTACCTAAAAAAGGCTGTAATTCACTGAACCTGGCATAAACCTCATCGGGAGTTAAAAACTGCCAAACATCACTTATCACTGCTTCACGCATAATCCAAGTTGCAGTTTTCACCCATTCCTTCTTAGACGAATTGCAAAGTTGTTTACGAATAGCACCGGCATTTAACGCTCTATCCCAGGCAAAATATGGAATCTCGTCATCTTTTATTCTTTTGGTTTTCATTTAAGACCTCTTAATATTTTTCGATAAAATAATATTCTGTCATCAGGGTACAGAGCAAATAGAAAATTAAGACTCATTCAACGACTTGCTTATAGCGTCTGCCATAATAAATTGGCAGATGTCGTTTTCAACTCGGCACAGAAATAAATCAGTGTATGCAATCAATAGACGTAAGTCAGATAGATTGCCGCACTCTGCTTTCGCAGAGCTCGCAATGACAATTAGGTATCTACTTTGTCATCGCGAGGAGTAACACGACGTGGCGATCCATGACTTTTTGTAACCACCTACCTCAAAGAGTTAATGGTATTTCATATCGATTTGTAATAAATATTTTTGGTTAAGAATTTTCATCTCTCATTAACTCTTCTACGTAGGTATTTACACTTCATAATCTAAATGCTGTAAGTAATTTCAACAAAAATTAGAATATCATGACTTAATTCAGATACACGTCACAATTAGTTTTGTTAATATAAATAATGAGAATTGAAATATTTGGGCAATTTGAAACAACATTAAATCACCAGAACTTTAAATTATACAATATACAAAAATTAAAAAAATTATGTCTAAAAATACAAAAACAGAAGTTGAAAAATTCATGAGGGGATTGGTAAAGCGAAATCCTGGTGAAATTGAATTCCACCAGGCTGTCAGAGAAGTAACTGAGTCACTTATGCCATTAATACTTGATAACCCGCAATATCGGAAAGCACAAATACTCGAACGGATGACAGAACCGGATCGTATAATTATTTTTCGTGTAACCTGGGAAGATGATGAAGGTAACTTTCGGGCAAACAGAGCTTGGCGGGTGCAATTCAATAATTCAATTGGCCCCTATAAAGGTGGACTCCGATTTCATCCCAGTGTAACGCTGAGTATTCTTAAATTTCTTGGATTTGAGCAAACGTTCAAAAACAGTCTAACCGGCTTGCCTATGGGCGGTGGTAAAGGTGGTTCAAATTTTAATCCAAAAGGTAAGAGCGATCACGAAGTAATGCGATTTTGTTATTCTATGATGACTGAGCTGCATCGTCATATTGGTGAAGATACAGATATTCCAGCGGGTGACATTGGAGTGGGTGCACGTGAGATCAGTTTTCTATTTGGTCAGTACAAAAGAATGAAAAACCGCTTCACCGGAATTTTAACCGGCAAGGGACTATCGTTTGGAGGAAGTAGTGGTCGACGCGAAGCGACCGGTTATGGTTGTGTTTATTTTTGTGAAAATATGTTTAAACATCGTGGAGAAAGCATTGAAGGAAAACGCTGCCTCATATCCGGCTCTGGAAATGTAGCGATTTATAGCATTGAAAAAGCTCTTGAAATGGGTGCCAAGGTGTTAACTTTTTCAGATTCTTCTGGATTTATTTACGATCCAGACGGTATTAATCAGGATAAGCTAGCATTCCTTAAAGACTTAAAAGAAGTCCGACGTGGACGTGCACACGAATATGCAGATAAATTCAAAAACGCCGAATTTCACGCAGGTAAACGACCATGGAATGTGCCTGCTGATATTGCTTTTCCCTGCGCTACCCAAAATGAAATCAGTAAAGAGGAAGCTGAAACATTAATAAAAAATGGTATTCAAGCTGTATCTGAAGGGGCCAATATGCCAACTGTCCTTGAAGGTGCTCATGCTTTTGTAAATGCCAAGATTTTATTTGGCCCTGCAAAAGCAGCAAACGCTGGTGGTGTTGCAGTCTCAGGACTTGAGCAAAGCCAAAATGCACTGCGACTTTCTTGGGACCACAGAGAAGTTGATGATCGACTTAAAGATATCATGCGTAGCATTCATGCTAAATGTGTTGAGCACGGCAGTGATGATGATAATTTTGTAAACTATGTCAAAGGAGCAAACATAGCAGGGTTCATAAAAGTCGCCGATGCGATGTTGGCATACGGTGCTGTTTAGAAAAAACTGAAAAAGTTATTTTTATAGAAATTGTGAGTTCCATCGAAGAAACAAAAGAAAATCAACTTCTGTTATTTTTTTCAGTAGCAACGCAAAAAATGTCTCTATTGGGTGGTGTTAAAGTGTCTGTTGTTGTGGGGACTATGGTAAATATTCCTGACTGCTCGCATTGTGGGAAGGATACGCAATGGGCGCATTAATAAAAAATTATATGAAATCAAAGAATTTAAAAATCGCTATCGGTATCAGTACACCAATCCATAACCTATTGGCAAAGGCTGGTGTAACGGCTAACGGGATCGCTTTCGATTTGTTCGGGAGTAAATCCGATACCGATACCGATGGCCGCACAATAAAATTGTGCTGATAGCGATAGGGATAAAATAAATATTATGGAAAAAAATAAATTCGACACAATTGTCGTAGGCTCTGGAACATCAGCCTATTATTGTATAATGGCGCTTAACAAAGCCGGACAAAAAGTAGCGGTTATTGATGAACGAGAATATGGTGGCACCTGTGCTCTACGCGGTTGTCAGCCAAAAAAATATTTAGTGGCAAATGCTGAGGCTGTTGCCATGGCTAAACATTTAGTCGGTAGAGGAATTGATAAGGCTCCTAAAACTCAATGGCACGCACTACAAAAATTAAAAAACGAGTTTCTTAGTGGAATCCCTGAAGGAGAAATCGAAGAATTTAATAACGCTGGTGTTACTACAATTTCAGGAAGAGCCAAACTGGTCGGAAAAAATGAAGTAGAAGTCAATGGCCAGAAACTATCAGCAAAAAACATTGTTATAGCCACTGGAGCAAATCCACGAAAAACAGTTATACCTGGATCAGAATTTACTCAAGATAGCGAATACTTTTTAAATCAGAAAGAATTACCAGAACGCATTGTTTTTATCGGTGGTGGGTTCGTCTCATTTGAATTTGCTCACGTTTCTGCGCAAGCTGGTAGTCAAGCTACAATTCTGCACCGATCAGCCAATCCACTAAAAGCGTTTGATAAAGATATGGTTAATGTAATTTTAGAAGCGTCTAAGTCGTTTGGAATTTCTGTGGTAACCAATGAAACACCAACGAGTATCCAACAAAAAGATTCCGCTTATATAATAAAATGTAATACTGGAAAAGAATACGAAGCTGACTTGATTATTGCAGCTACAGGAAGAATACCTAACCTGTCTGTGCTCAACGATAATTTAGGAGAGATTGAGAGTTCTGCTAAAGGAATCGCAGTAAATGAATATCTACAGAGTGTTTCAAATGAAAATGTCTATGCAATTGGAGATTGTGCCGCGACTAAGTACCAATTGGCACCGGTTGGTGATGAAGAAGGTAAGATAGCAGCTCATAATATTTTGCATGGTAATACCAAGACAGTCGATTATTCGGTTGTGCCAAGTTCTGTATTTACCATTCCAACTTTGGCAACAGTCGGACTAACTGAAGTGCAGGCAACAAAGAAGAACTTAAATTTTCGAGTTAATATAGGATCAACAATTCAATGGCCCTCATCAAAACGTATTGGTGAAGAACATTCCGGCTATAAGGTTTTGATCAATAAAGATGATGACACAATAGTTGGTGCGCACATCGCACGTCATAATGCTTCAGAGGTCATCAATATTTTTGGTCTGGCAATGAAGTTTAGCGTAAAGGCGACCGAGCTCAGTGAATTCATGTGGGCTTATCCGACTTATACATCGGATCTTAAGTATATGGTGAAATAGGTGTTCGAAGTTTGAAAGAGAGATATCCTCTCGCAGAGACGCGTAGGCGCTGAGAAGGTTAAATCAGTTATATACAGAATATTCGGCACATTACCTTTTATTTGGACGTTCGAGGCTTCGGTCATAAGCTCAGCCAAACGAACAGCCATCTCTACCTTTTTAAAAAATTCACATTTGTCTCAGCAATTTTATTTGAAATATGTACAATTCACTGATTAATTACGCAAAAAATTTTATTAAATTAATTCATATGAACGATACTATAAAAAAAATAAACAACTTCGCCGAAGAATTTAAGGCAATCAAAACTGACCCTGATCGCGCGCAAAAATCTCAAATGCCCGGCAACGCATATTTTTTGAAGGACAATAACATTTTAGTATTGCCCGGCGGAAATGGGGACAGCCGTTACCCGTATGGATTCGATGGGTTCAATTTCTGGGCCTGTGCAACCGGCTATATGAATTGTAATGAGGGACTTTTTTCACCCTTTCGCAGAGCTGCTGAGGAACAGGAACCGGCTATCGCATTTTTTGCCGGTATCCCGTCTGAGGAAAGTAAATTTGTTCCGGTGCCGATACTATCGGTGCCTCGAATAATCGATAGTAGTATTCCGGACGTTCAACGCTACACCGTATTTACTAAAAGTGCCGCATATTATATTGCAGAATTTTCGGGCTTTCGCATAAGCGTTAGAGTTTTCCCAACTGAACAACGAGATATCAAATTTACAACGATCGTTCAAAATTTAACCGACTCATCCAAAAAATTATTTTTGTCATCATATATAAATCCTTTTATGCGTAACCGGATTTTCAGAACTGATGAAGATCGATGGTTTAAGGAAATCAGAGTTCTAGCACCCATTAATAATAATTCTTTGAGCAGTTTTCTGGTTAAAGTAAATGAAGATATGGATCGTCATCATTCAATATCGCATTATGGATTAATTCGTCGAAAAATTTCATTGGGCGAGAAAAACAAATTAACAGCCAAGGAAGAAACTCCGTCACGATACCGGTATGTAGGAGGATCATTCAGTAGTCTACATACACCCACTCCTTTTTATGAAGGAAGTTTTAATGATGCTGGAAAGGTTTGTACATTTGTCGAATCAGCAATTGCCGGTGACATACTCCATCTGGAAATAGAATCCGGAAGTAATATTCGAACTGATACAATTTTTTTATTTAATAATGACCATGACCTTATTCAACAGCAGAACAACATCGAGATTGATCCAATACTGATAGATAAAAAACTAAATGAGCTGGAAAATATAGATGCAAATCGTCAGCAAAGTCTAAAAATTAAGGTAGATAAAATAAAATCAGATGACTTAAAAACTAACGTATTTAATGCATTTATCGAACACCTGAAGAAACAAGTTGAGTTTTGTTCGCTGATAAAGGGATATATTCAACTCTCGCCCAACTCATTAATCGGAATTCGTGATGTCTTTCAAGCATTGGAAGGTCTGGCCTTTTACCACCCAAGACAGACAAAGGGGAAAATGCTGGAAGCACTCAATTATACCGCTCCCGATGGTCGTTGCTTCAGGCAATATTCTCTTCCGTCAAGCACAGGTGAAATAGGACGTATGGATCTTCGACCATTCATTGATCAAGGGGTATGGGTGATATCGACTATTATTACTTATGTTCGTATAACAGGTGATTTAGAATTTTTGAAAGAAAATTGCGGGTATCACGAAATTGTAAATGAAGCGTCACAAAAGGTTAAACAATCAGATAAGAAGGATAGCGTTCTCGACCACCTGATTAAAATTTTTGCTTATCTACTCAGACATCTCGACCATGAACAGACGGGGTGTTTGAGAACAATGTACGGTGACTGGAATGACGCGGTTGACGGTTTGGGTATCAGCAAGGACCCCAACACGGACTACGGCACAGGGGTCAGTGTGATGGCAACTATGCAGCTCTATCAAAATTGCAGCGAGATGATTGAACTGCTGGAAGAGGTCGATAGAGAAAAATTCAAATCCAAAATTGATGAATGCCGTGAGGCCAAAGCCAACCTCGAAAAATCACTGAAAGAGCATGCCTTGATCAGTAATAGTAAAGGCGAAAAACGTATACTACACGGTTGGGGTGACAAGAAAAGTTATTTGGTAGGCAGTTATGAAGATCCCGATGGCGCATCGCGTGATGCGTTAACGGCTCCGGCATTTTGGGTTTTATCAGGTCTCTACGAAACAGATACGAGTTTAAAAGAAGATATACTAAGATCATTCGATCGTTTGGATTCTAAATATGGCTTACGGACATTTGATCCGGCTTTCTCGGAAAATACTCCCTGGGTTGGAAGAATTGGGAAACTGCCACCCGGTACTGCCGAAAACGGCGCTTCTTATATTCACGCAACTGCGTTTGGCATTATGGCACTTTTTAAAATGGGATGCCCTGAAAAGGCCTGGGATCAATTAATAAAAATTCTACCTTTCACTGATATTCACGATAATTTATCGCATTCTCCATTTGTTATGCCCAATTCATATGGCTATAATCCTGAAAAGGGAATAGATGGGCAAAATATGAATGACTGGCAAACCGGCAGTTCAAATGTTGTACTAAAAGTTTTAATTAGATTTGTTTTTGGTTTTGAACCAATGTTGAATGGATTATGGATTCAACCGGCAGCATGGGCGCCTTTTGATGAATATAGTTTTGAATCAAAATTTCGAAATCAGACTGTCAAAATTCAATATACAAATAAGAGTAGTGGCAGCCGAATTTTTCGAGTAAATGGCGTTAAGCAAAAATCTGTGAAGGATGAATTTCTTGGGATTGATAAATTATGGATAGACGCGAATTCGGAGTGTGAAACTATCTCAGTTGAGATTATTGATTAGACTAGGGGGTAGGCATATTATAGAAAAGCTTTGCCATTCATAGGAGGAAAAATTAATAATGCTTGCAATCTTGAGTAAATTGCCTAATTTACTATAGTTATAAATTATTATGATCAAAATGAATCAAATATCAACCGAGACTGAAAAATTAAATGATGCTGTAAATTCATTGGTGGCAATGGATCGCATCGACTATGTCTCCCAATATTTTAAAGAAAAATTAGTAATGAGCACAAGTTTTGGCACGCAATCGGCTGTTTTGCTGCACATGGTAACACAAGTAAACCCAGATATTCCAATAATATTCATTGATACTGGTTATCTATTTAAAGAAACATATGAATTTGCTGAGAATTTAACAAATCGCTTGAAATTAAATATTAAAACCTATCAGGCTAAAATTACACCCACCGAGCAGGAAACAGAGTCGGGAAAATTATGGGAACAGGGCAAGGAGGGTTTAGAAAAATATAATTTTATTAGAAAAGTAGAACCGATGAATCGCGCTATTAAAGAATTAGATGCGACTGCATGGATATCAGGGTTGAGATGGGCTCAATCGACAACACGAGAAAATTTGAAGGTAATTGAAAAGCAAAATAAAATTATTAAAATACACCCAATTGTTGATTGGAGTGACTTTCAAATATACAAATATTTGAGGCAACATGATTTGCCGTATCACCCATTATGGGATGAAGGATATGTCTCGGTTGGAGATTGGCACAGCACATCAAAATTAGTTGAAGGAATGACAGCTGAAGACACTCGGTTTAATGGCATTAAAAGAGAATGCGGCTTACATGAAATATCTAAACGTGTGGACTTTCAGATATAATTATTCGTATATATTTTGTTTATTTTTGTAATATTCCAAACGCTTTATTGATCTTTCGAGCAATCCGGTGTTACCTGTAGTTTTAGCAAGCTCTATACATTCATTAAGTCTTTTAACAGCATCTTCAAATTGTCCTAATTCTGCAAGTGCAGCAGCAAGAGTACTGAGCACACTTATGTTTTCATATTTTGTTAATCGTGCAGCAATTCTAGCGAGCATCAGAGCTTTTTCACCGTCTCTAATAGTTACGTCTTTAGATGTTGCCAAAACCCAAGCATAATTATTGAGATTAACCACGTTATAGATATTCTTTTCAAGTGACTCGTGATAAACTTTTACAGCCTCACTGTCCATCCCAGCTAACAAATATGCCTCTGCAATATAAGAATTAATGTTATCATTCTCAGGAGAAATTTCTTTTGATTTTTGAAAGTAAATTAGAGCTTCTTTCTGATACCCAAGGTATAATTTTGATGCACCTAGGTTAGCAAGTGTATCAGGGTCATTATCATCTATCAAATATGAATCATAAAAATAATCGTGAGCCTTTTCATAATTCTTATTATTTAGTTCAAATCGACCTAAATGATATAGAGCTTTTGCATTTTTTGGATTTAATTTAATTAAATTAACAAAAATTTCATTCGATTCCTGAACTTTATTTTGGTTAACTAAAGTTACACCAAGCATAGTGAGATATTTATCATTGTTTGGATACACTTCTGTAACTTTCCTGAGTAGTTCTTCAGCACTTTCATAGTTATTATTTTCATATTTTATTTGAGCCAAATCTGTTATTGCAGGGATATAATCTTTTTTGATCTTCAAAACCTTTTTTAACAGATTTGAAATTTCATTGATATCACTATCCTCATCAGTCACATAAAGATGGTGAGCTAACCTGTATTGAGCCAAATATGATTTCGGATTTTTTTTAATTACATTTTGCCATAGCACTTTCTGTGATTGAAAATTTCTAGTATGGTTAAATGACAAGTAACAAAGGCTACCAATAAGAATTAAAATAAAAATATACTGTGCAATTTCTGCAATATGAATATTTTTAAAAATTAATCTGAATATTATAACAACAAAACATAGCATTGGTACTATAATCTGATACTGCCAATGATCTGCAGCAATATGTGCATTTTTAAATATTCCGATATCTATTGAAACAAGAAATGGTAAAACTAGTATTAAATAACTGCCTAGCGTTATGATTATAAAAATTCCAATATCATAAGTATTTTTCCTGGTAACCAATCTAATTGAAGTAATGAGTAGAATGAATAAAATAATTACACCAAATTTATGAAATGAAATTGAAAATCCCCCAAGAAAATTCACTAACTGTTGATGACTCATATTGTATATAAAATTCAAGTCAATTGGTAGAACAGTTTTTGAAACATAGAGAGCAAGATTTGTTGAAAATGTTTTTATAGGATCAAAATTTGAAGTAACAATTTCCCAACTCGGGACTGGCACACTTGCAACCTTAAACCAAATTAGCGAAATTATAGACAGGAGAAAATAGACCGTTAGCTTATAGATGGATTTCAATGAAACTTCACCGTGTCTCCACCACGTTATCAGTAAAAGTAAAATTGGAAGTGTTACAGCTCCGGATTTACTAAACAATGCAATAATAAAACAAAATATTGACTTAATAGAATATGATTTATCATCACCAATGAAGTAATATATAGCTAGCAATGTAAACAAATATGAAATTAAAACTTGCCGATAAAAGACCCAAGCAACAGTTTCAACATTAACTGGGTGAATTGCAAAAATTAAAGCAACTAGCCACGCTAATGATATACCCAGTCGACTGAGAACTAAATATATTAACGATACATTGACTAGATGCAAAACTATATTAATCAGATGATGCAGCAATGCACTATCTTTTGCTACCTTTTCTTCAATCCAAAAACTAGATAGTGTTACCGGGCAATAATTTGTAAGAGCAGTATTTTTCCATATCTGTAATAAACTATTTGGTGATTCAATATAACTCTCATAAATATTTCTACTATCTTCACCAAAAATAATATCTGATTTAAATATTGGTGAGTAAATTGCCAAAACTAATGCAACTACAACTAATAATTTTAAAATGAAATTTTTGCTATATACCTGCATAGATGCTCAATATCAATTGTTAAGGAATTACATTATTATATTTATGAAAACAAATTGTTTAAATAAAAGATAAAATCATCCGTAAAAAGACAAGAGACAAAATCAATAATGAATTTTTCATTTTTGATTTTCAGTATTATCATCAGGCAAACCCCGTAGTAAAAACTGCATAATATCGTGTCCTGCCCACTCCATATCATGAATAATAGCACGCATTCGGCCGTGTAAAAAATGATGTGCAAGATAAGCAATAGATGCTATACTCAATCCTAATGCAGTACTTATTAAAGCTTCGCCAACACCAATAGACATAATATTAACATGCGAATATGCCCCTGAGTCATGTAATTCTTGAAATGCTTTTAAAACTCCAATTGTTGTACCAAGTAATCCCAACAATGGTCCAATTCGGGCTATTGCAGCAATTGATCCAATACGACGCTCCAAATTTGGAATTTCAATGAGTGCAGCTTCTTGAATAGCATTTCTCATTTTAGATTCATCTTCATCATAGTGCAACAGTGCAGCCTTAACAACATTTGGAACCGGGCCGGGAGTTTCTTCACATACGGTTAATGCTTCGATGAGACGCCTTTTTTGAAGTAGGTTTTTTAAACCAGTTAAGAAGTCGTGCGCTTTTATTTGGCCTTTATGCAAATAAAGTATCCTCTCAACAAATAAAACTGTACCTATGAAACTTATTAAGAGTAAGGGCCACACAATTAGCCCACCTTTTTCTACAATTGTTAAATCAAATATATTCACAAATATTCAAAAAATAAATTTATAATGAAGAGTGATTATAGATTGAAGTTCACAAAAGCAAAGATTGAATTTTATCTTTTAAATCAGAATATGAACGACTAACCGGTAAATGAGGATTAGTTTCAACTATGCTATCTGGTGGGCAAAATAAAATTCCGTGATCAGAAGCGTTTAACATTTCTAAATCGTTGTATGAATCGCCAGCGGCAATTACATCAAAATTTAGTGATTTTAATACTTCTACAGTTTTTTTCTTATGATTATCTAATCTAATATTATAATTAATAATATGATCTGATTCATCTACAATTAACTCATGGCAAAATAAAGTTGGGTAATCCAGTTTTCCCATAATTGGTAAAGCAAATTGATCGAAAGTATCAGATAATATAATGAGTCTCGTTTGGGAAACTAACCACTCCTTAAATTTTATTGCTCCATCTAAAGGTTCAAGTGATCTAATAATTTGCTGAATTACAGAAAGAGTTAAATTATGTTGATTAAGAATATCGAGTCGATAATTCATTAGTTTATTATAATCTGGTTCATCACGTGTCGTTCGCTTTAGTTCAGGAATTCCTGTTTTATCTGATATAGCTATCCATATCTCCGGCAAAAGTACTCCCTCTAAATCCAAACAAACAATTTTCATATTATTAAAATTAAGGAATTAATTTAACCAATTGTTAGAAGTATAACTCAATACTAAACTATCACCTTAGCTCATGTCTCTATTCCCATCCATATTATAACGTTTAATAAATGAGAACATAAAAATAGAAACTCCTGTTATCAGCAAAATTATAGAATAAAAAATTCCTCTACTTAACCCTAAAATTAGTGAAGCATCCGGTTCACGAAAAAATTCACAAAAAATTCTAACAACCGAATAAATAATAAAAAATTCTCCAGTTATCTGACCATAAGCTCTATTTTTTAAAAGACCTTGTCTAAATCGATAAAGAATTAGTAACCCCAAAAAAAGTCCCTCTAGTCCAGCCTCATAAAGTTGTGAAGGGTGTCGAGGTGAAATAAATTCAACAGGTGTTCCAGGTGGTGCACTCATTGGAAATATGACAGCCCACGATTTATTTGTAACTTTACCCCAGAGTTCACCATTAATGAAATTAGCAATACGTCCAAAAAAAATGCCTGCCGGTGCTAGTGTAACGATTATATCACTCACTTTTAGTAACGGCTCCTTTAATTTAACTGACAACCACCAAACAGCAAAACCACATCCAATAATACCGCCATGGCTAGCCATCCCACCTTCCCAAATTTTGATAAAAATAATTGGATTTCTAAATAAATTGGAAATATCATATAACAATAAATAGCCCAATCTCCCTCCAACCATGACTCCAATTACTAGCGCATATAATATAGTTTCCTGTTCTTGAGAATTAAAAGTTGAATAACCTCTGCGATAGTAGAACTTTAATAATAAAATCGCAGCTATAAATCCGAAAACATATGCTATTCCATAATAATGAATAGCTAATTTATCATTAAAACGAAGCAAAACAGGATCTAAATTATGAACCCAATATAAGAGAGGTATCGACATTTTAGTATTTAGTGAATTCAAACTACACAATTACTTAAACAATCATAAAGCGAAGAAGAGATTTTATACTTCTGTGATTATAAAAAAAGTAAATAGCTAAATATTTATTGCAAACAACAAATTAAGATTAATGCGAATAAAAATGAAATTTGTTAATGTTTTTCTGATTCTTATATTATTAACATTCACAGGTTGTAAAACCACAATAAAGACCCCTTCCTTAAATGGTAATCATATTAAAAATAACGGTAAAGGCATAGTCTTGTTATCAACTGGTAGAACACAAATACGAAGGCAAAATCTATATTTACCATTAGTTAATTTTATGGTTTTCAAATTAGACAAGAACAACTCACCATTTGAAAGTTCAGTAAAACTGATTCAAGGTGAGCCCACCCTGGCCGCACTCTCAGATCCAGGTGGACACTTGGGTCGCAAAAAATTTGGTTTTGTACAGGCATTTGAATTGGATCAAGGAAAATATGTCATGATTGGCAGAAAAAGAGGCAGTTATGGACTAAAGACACCAAAAACATTCTACCAAGCAGTTAGAGATTCCAATAATAATAATTTCCATTCTAATATTTACATTACATTTGAAATTGAGAAAGGAAAAATTAATTATATTGGTGAACTTTTAACAGCAATCGATAAGAAAAATAGAGGTAGAGGCAAAATAAGAATCACAGATCAATTCGAGCGTGACATACAATATGTCAGTAAAAGAAATAAAAGCTTTTCAAAATTAGATAAGATTAAGACTATTTCAATAATAGTTAGTCCAAAACTTAACAAAATGGGACAGTATTTTTTTGATTAAACAAACTAATAACTACTCCCTTTATTATCAATCATTGGAACAAACCTAACTGGTAAAACTGATTTCTCTATTAATTTTCCATTAACCTTCATAAATAAAATTAGATCCTGTGCACCCTGATGATTAACCGGAATTATTATTTTACCCCCATCAGCCAACTGCCTCACTAACGGTTCAGGAATTTTTGATGGTGAGCAAGTCACAATAATTGAATTATAGGGACTATATTTATCCCAACCTAAAAACCCATCACCTACTTTGATATGAATATTATCATAGCCCAACTCAGCAATAGTTTGAATCGCACTCTTACCCAAGTTTTCATTGATCTCAATTGTATAAACATCTTTACAAATTTCAGCTAATATAGCTGCTTGATACCCTGACCCAGTGCCAATTTCTAATATTTTATCACTGTCTTTTATGTCTAGCGCCTCTGTCATATAAGCGACTATATATGGCTGAGAAATTGTTTGCCCTTCTCCGATCGGCAAAGGATGATCGTCGTAAGATTGATTTTGTAACTCACTGGCCACAAAATGATGTCTTCCAACATTTCGCATCGCATTAATAACTTTTTTATCTTTGATGCCTCTGGCAATAATTTGCGTTAACACCATTTCTTCTCGTTTTTCCTTAAAACGGTATTCATCAGATAAACTTGAATCGCAACTAATATTAATCATCATCAATGCAATATAAACAACAATTGAGTTTCTTCGATAAATTGAATGATGCAGCATAATTTATTAAAGTAAAGATTCTTGTAAAATTCATTTGTTTAAAATTTCATATTAATTCATGAATTTATGCCTGGCAACTGGAAATAAAAACAAAGAAGCGGAGTTTGCAAAAATAATCTCGTTCAATAAATCCGATATAAAACTTTTATCGGCAAAAGAATTTGGAGGTGTGCCCGCAGTCGATGAGACAGGTGAAACATTTAAGGAAAATGCATATTTAAAATCTATTGCTCTTAAAATAAAATTACCGAATTATGTTTGGTCACTAGCTGATGACAGCGGGTTGTCGGTTGAGATACTTGACGGCAAACCAGGAGTAAAATCTGCTAGATATGCTGGAGAAAATAGCTCTGACAGTGAGAATATTCAAAAACTTCTATATGATTTAAAAAAAATTACTTCTGAAAAGGTGAATGCTAAATTTGTTTGCTGGTTATGTCTTATCGGACCAGATGATCGCATTCGCTATTTTATGGGTAAATGTGAAGGATCAATTGTTAGTCAACCATCGGGGACTAACGGATTTGGCTATGACCCAATTTTTCAGCCTAATGGATATTTAAAAACTTTTTCTGAACTTGGATCAGAAATAAAAAACAAAATAAGTCACAGAGCTAATGCATTTACTAATTTCATGAATTGGCATAAAAATTATTAATTCTTATTATTTGTTTTTAAAGTAATTGTATATTGGTTTAACAATTCTCGATTCCACCAGTCGCCAGTTAGTTGACGCTCTTGTTGATTTGTGAATGTATAATTATAAAATTCAACTTTAAAAAATTTTGGAGGAACATCTGGAAATGGATTACTTTTTAATAGACCCATATCGATTGGATCCTCTCTTATTAAAAGTGAGATAAATCTAACCAACCAATATGGCAATCGCTGACTTCCTTCGAATTGTAACCCGGCAAACCACATCTGCCAGTCAAGTCGCGGCATGTGCATGATAAAAAACTTAGGTCTAACGTCTTGTAATACTGGCTTGTAATTGAATAAATACGGTATCCATTCTTTTTCATCATTACTGCCGAACAAAATTATTTCTGGTCTCGTTTTTGTCATTACCCGAAATAATCCATATGGATTTACGACATGAAATCGCTGCAAAGACATTTTAAAGTTTTTTAAACTTTTATGTTCATCAAGCCAAATACTAGATTTTCGAGTCTCTCGACTATCTTCGCAGCTTTGCCATATTTGAACAATGCCAACAGTCACAATTAAAAGTGAAATTGGAAATAATGCAGTATTCTTTAAAATGTTTCTAATTTTAGGAACGTAATCTCCAATCAGAAAAATATTATATTTCCTGATTATTGATTGAGGAAGACTTTGATCATCAATTAGAGTGAGACAGAGTAAAATTGTTAGAATATTGAAATAGCCATAATTTCCGGTAAAGATAATTACTACCTGAAGTATTACCTGAGACAGTACAGCAAAATTACGTAAGCGTCTTGGTGCAAAAAAGAAAAATGGTAGAATCAATTCAATTACTAACATTATTATAATTGAAGATTGATGTATCCAGTCAGGCATCTGATTAATGTACCAACTAATCCATGACGGTAATGGTTGACTCCAATAGTGATAATTTAAAGCAGTTAGGTCAAGCCAGGTATTAGACCCATCAATAGCATTAAATGACTGAATCTTTACCATTCCGGATTCAAACATGAGTCGAAATAAAAGAAACCAAATCAACAACCTGGATAGGGTAGAAATTTTAGGTCTTTTTTCCAATGAATCATAAAATTTCCACGGTGCAAAAAATATTAGGAGAAAACTAGTTTCAATAAGTAAAATATCCCATTGAAATGATAAAAATAATTGACCTACTATCATGAGTGACAAATAGGTTATCCAAATTACAGCTGCACTTAACGCAGGACAAATACCCGCTATCAATAATAATGATGCCCCCGTGCCAATTGCAAATATCAGATGCAAAAATGAATCGTTAGTGTCGAGCCAAAACAATGTCGGCAATTGAGAAAATTTTGAAACATCAGGTTTATTATTTTCTAAATAATCACCACTTTTATTTAAATATTCGGCAAATGGCAGTATTCCATCGCTGCCAACAAGTCCCTGTGCTTGTGTCCAATATGACAAAAAAGCGCAGAGGCAAACTACGCCAAATAATCTAATAAATAACCAACTCGAATAATTAAATGTAGAAGGTTGAACATTTTTGCCCCAAAAACATTTTGTTATTAATGAAAATAAATAACGATTTTGAGCAACCGTTTTATAGGCAAATTCAGATATTCCTGCGAACAAGGAACTTTGCAAATAAAGAGAATGCATCCAACGTTTTCCAGATGCGAAATTTAATGCACGATAAATTGCGTTAGCTGATGTATAAACATTACCCTCAGAATCAATATACTGAATAGCATTTTCACATGATTCTTGTGAAATTTCCGGAAATCTTTTTTCACGAGCTCCCTGAAATGTAACATACTCTACCTTAACACCAGTTAAACTATGCCAACGGGCGACCCATCTACAGCAGAAATTGCATTCACCATCGTACATTAAAACCGGACGATCAATTGGTGGCTTAGCAACTTTGATACTGTCATTCATAATTTAAGTAGAGACCACAAAATCAAAACATAATTACAAATGCTTATAGTATTTTTAGAAACTATATTAACTGTCCTCTTTTTGTAATTTATAAGTAACTGAATCAAGTAGAGCTTCCCAACTTGCCTCGATAATATTATCGCTGGCACCGACAGTACCCCAAATTTCATCACCATCCGATGATTCAATATGAACTAATACTCGCGCATCTGACCCTTTGTCGCCGGGCAATATTCTAACATTATAATCTTTCAAAGTAACTTCATTGATAATAGGGAAAAACGGAACTAATGCTTGCCGCAAAGCATGATCAAGTGCATCTACAGGTCCAGAAGATTCAGAAACTTTATAACTTTCTACGCCATCAATTGAAAGTTTAACTGTGGCTTCAGAAATCATCGAACCGGAAATTTTATCTTTTTCTGTGATGACTCTGTAGTGAAGTAATTTGAAATATTCCTTTTTCTTTTTCAGCCAATTATTGAGAAGTAATTTGAACGAAGCATCAGCAGATTCATATTCGTATCCTTTATTTTCAAGACTTTTCAGCTCATCAATAAACTCTTTTAACTCCGACGACTTTTCTGCCAAATCAACACCAATTTCACGGGCTTTCATAATAATACTGCTGCGTCCAGACATATCTGAAACCAAAACCCGTTGTCGATTGCCAACTAATTTAGGTTCGATATGTTCATAGCTCCTTGCCACCTTTGCGGCAGCATTTGCATGCACCCCACCCTTATGAGCAAATGAACTTGCACCGACAAATGGAGCTTTAATATCATGTTGCTGGTTTGCTAAATCATCAACTAGCAAAGATAGATCACGTAAATTTTTTAAGTTATTGAGACAATTGATCCCGTATCCCATTTTTATCGATAAATTTGGGATAATCGATGTCAGATTTGCATTTCCATTACGCTCGCCAAATCCGTTCATCGTACCATGAACCATGACAGCTCCAGCATCAATACCTGCTAAAGAAACCGCTACGCCTAAACCAGCATCATTGTGACAATGTACACCAATATTGGTATTGGGGAAATTGCTTTTAACTACAGACGTAATATTTTCAACTTCATTGACAAGTTTTCCGCCATTTGTATCACAAAGAACCAAAAATTTAGCACCACCACGCTCAGCAGCTTTCAAACTTTCGATGGCATATTCGGGATTATCAGAATACCCGTCATAAAAATGTTCAGCATCATAGACAACTTCCTTATTGTGATCTACTAAAAAGCGTACTGATTGCTCAATCATCAGAATATTTTCCTCAGCAGTTGTTCGAAGAACTTCAGTTACGTGTAATAACCAGCTCTTTCCAAATATAGTGACAACTGGAGTTTCTGCCTCCAATAAGAGCTTTAATTGCTGATCATCTTCGACTTTAACTCCAGATCTGCGAGTTGATCCGAACGCTGCAAGCTTTGCATGGCTAAACTTAATGCCCTTTGCTTTATCAAAAAATTCTTTGTCTCTTGGATTTGATCCTGGCCATCCGCCTTCAATATAGTCCACACCAAACTGATCTAGTTTCTCTGTAAGCCTTATTTTTGAAATAACAGAAAACGAGATACCCTCACCTTGTGTTCCATCACGCAAGGTTGTGTCATAAATAATAATATTTGATTTACTGCTCATTTGATAAAAACTGACAAATAGTAATAATATTAAAAATAACAACCACAACCTTTAGATTAATTTTAGTTTAAACAAAAAAATTTATTAAATTGAATTTTTTTTGAAATCTGATTTTCATCCTTCTTTTTAATTATTGTGAAATATATTTTCATTACAGGAGGAGTCGTTTCCTCATTAGGAAAAGGGTTAACAACCGCAGCTTTAGGAGCTTTGCTCGAAGAACGCGGACTCAATGTCCATCTTCAAAAATTTGATCCTTACCTAAATGTTGACCCTGGAACCATGAATCCATTTCAACATGGAGAAGTCTATGTTTTGGATGATGGAGCAGAAACTGATTTGGACTTAGGGCATTACGAAAGATTTACTTCCGGGAAATTGACCAAAAATAATAATTTAACGTCTGGTCAAATTTATGAATCACTCATCAGCAAAGAAAGAAAAGGAGATTATTTAGGAGAAACAGTTCAGGTTATCCCACACGTCACAAATGAAATTAAAGAACGTATTAGAAGTATAGATTCAGACGTAGATGTAGTGATCACTGAAATAGGCGGTACTGTAGGAGACATTGAAGGCCTACCATTTCTTGAAGCTATGAGGCAATTCTCACTAGAAGAGGGGAAAGAGAATGTATTATTTATCCACGTAACTTTAGTTCCCTACTTACAAGCTGCGGGAGAATTAAAAACAAAGCCTTCACAGCAAAGTGTAGCAAAATTAAGAGAAATTGGTATTCTACCAGATATTTTAGTTTGTAGAACAGAAAATGAGTTGCCCACTGAACTAAGACAAAAACTGAGCCTATTTTGCAATGTGCCAACAAAGGCCGTCATAGAGGAACGTGATGTCGAAGTCTCCATTTACGAAGTTCCTCAAATGCTGAAAAAAGAAAAAATGGATGAATTGGTAATCAGTATGCTAAACTTGAAACCACTAAAAAATTCAAATGGAGCATGGGAGACAATTGTTGATAGATTAAAACATCCGTCACACAAAGTAAAAATTGGTGTCGTTGGTAAATATATTGAATTACAGGACGCTTATAAATCAGTTTATGAATCTTTGACGCACGGTGGAATTGCAAATGATTGTAAAGTTGAGATTCAACGTATAGATTCAGAATCTATTGCATCTGATAAAAATGTAGATATGTCCGAGTTAGATGCAATTTTAATTCCCGGTGGCTTTGGTTCTAGAGGAATCGAAGGAAAAATTTATGCCGCAAAATATGCGAGAGAAAACAAAATTCCATATTTCGGTATTTGTCTGGGTATGCAGATTGCCGTTATTGAGTTTGCCAGGAACAAAGCTGGATTAGTAAATGCTGATAGTACAGAGTTTAATAACAGTACACCATATCCCATAATTGATATCATGCATGACCAAAAAAATATTGATACCAAAGGAGCTACTATGAGATTAGGCTCATTCAAATGCAATATTGTAGATGGATCATTAGCAGAAAATGCATATAATAAAAAAGAAATATCTGAGAGACATCGACATCGTTTTGAATTCAATAATGAATATAAAGATTGTCTAGAAAAAAACGGTATGCGTTTTTCTGGGATAAATAGATCTAGAAATCTTGTTGAAATTATCGAAATCAAGGATCACCCTTGGTTCATTGGTGTTCAATTTCATCCCGAATTTCAGTCAAAACCACATATTCCACATCCTTTATTTGACAGTTTTATTAGATCTGCTTTACAAAATAAATAAGGTTAGTTATTTAGCTTGATATTAAATTTTTTATAATCTACATTAGAATCCTTAGAATCTCCGTGTCTGTTTAATTTCTAGGTTACTCACAGTCTGTATAATTTCAATTAATATAATTAATTATAATTTGACTAAAAAATGATAAGTGAGAACACGGATGTACTTAATGCTATATTGTTCAAGACTACCATTAAATTACGTGGATTCAATTAATTTTGAAATTTCATTTAAAATTATAGCTTCTGAATTGACTTAATTCAATTTTGTGTGATACTTATATTATAAGCATTTTATAATACAAACTACACTAGAAAATAAGATTATTAGACATTTTTAAATTCATAAAATACTTTAATTTAAGCTTTTAGCGAATACACACCATTAAACATTAAATAAATATATAATTAATTCATTTCTAAATTCCCCGTTTTACATAGCACGAAGATTATAGAAATTTTGCACTAGATTGGGTACAAAGTGAGAATTGGCACCCACAGTGCTAGTTATTTAAACCTCAAAATTATAAAAAGTATAATTAAAAGGAAATTTACACTTGATAAAGGTGTTTTACCGCCAGCGGTTACACTGATTCTTGCGGTTACACTGATTTCAGTGACTACTCAAGTCAAAGCACTTGAAGTAGCCATCAATACCATCATCCCTGATATCACAAATAAATCAAAAACTTTTAATATAGATTCTGCATCAAAAATTATCCTGGAATCACTAGTAATAAAAAGTGAGCAAGATTTATATAGCGAAAATCAACATTTCTCAGAAAAATCTGAGAAATTGCCTATTTTTAATCTACATGAGTTTATTAAGAGTCAAAACAGTGTAGAGGAGCTAAATCTTAACGATTTGGGGTTAAATTATCTAGTTGATAATCCAATCCTTAATTTAAATTCGCTTAATATTAAGGAAATAATAGAACTATTTGATAAACTAAGTGACCCAAAATCGCCAACACCATTAAACTTGCGAAATTCAACTGGAGAATTCATTGATTTTTCTAATGTAGATCTTGAAGCTTTTTATAGCTATTTAACTACTTTAAAAAACCCGCGCGCAATGGGCACAAATTCACCTGGAATTGGAGCTATTTCGACTATCTCAGTAAAAGAAATAAAACCAAATATTGAAAATTATTTAGAGTCTTTCAGCCTGGCATCAAATAACCACAATAGCTGGTCATCAAATATTCAAGATGATGATATCCCTTATAACAGTGATGGTTTATCATACATTGAAAATAATGGTTATGAACAATATAATTATGGAATACCGACTTATACTGCAAATAACAGAAACAACCGAGGGTCAGTAATTGGCATTGGAATACCTCAGTTCAATGATTTTAATAATGTATACGCAACTAATTTTAGTGGATCTTCAAACTCAGTAGATACTATTGACCGTAAACAAAATTTCGAAATAAATATTAATATAAATTTTTCAACTACTTCATCAACAATACCTTCAGCAAGTGCACAGTTTAATAACTCTTCAGCCCAAAATATTACATCAAGTAGTGCCAATTCGGCTGTAAGTGTCGATATATCATTTCAAACTACTACTACAAACATTGCAAATAACTCAAATAGTTGGAATATTACAAATAGTGGCATTACCTTATCAGGCTCAAATCCAGGTTCACCTGACGCTGATTTTGATGTCGCTTCTACCGGTATGTTTATTGGCAGAGTCGTTTTCTTTGGCTTTACTCATCCGTTTAGTCTTGAAACATTCGATATTGATATAACAGTGCCTTCCGGAAAGCGATCTGGGACTATAGACTCTTTTGGAATTGCATTAAATCAAGCTACTACAGGCACCAGTGTACATTTTGAAAATCACACAACTGGTGGTAGTACTGACACAGTTGTTATTGCAGGTGGATCAATTGGCACATTTAATTTTGGGCTCCCATTACCATTTACTACTGGTGATGATATAGAATTTTTTGCTTCTGGTCCAAATCAATTACGAGCTGTTTTACTGAATGAAATTACAATTAATGTCCCTGAACCATCAACTTATGCAAAAATTGTTGGTTTATTTATTTTAATTTCAACAGTTATTAAACGTCGATATGCCAAATAATTTATTAGACAGTAATCTATACAGATTTCAATAATGATTTAGCATGCCTCTTCATAACCTCAACTGGCGATTTTGTCTTCGTCCAAATCTCAAGTGCTTTTTCTCCCTGCCAGACAAGCATTGACAGTCCATCAGTACATTTTTGTCCCAGAAATTTAGCATCTTTAATCAACTGTGACTCGCCCGATTTATAGATCATGTCAAAAACCATAAGCTCACGACTTAGACTTTTTAAGTTAACAGGTGATGGATCTTCAGATTTGAGTCCCAAAGATGTCGCATTTATTAAAATACCCTCTTTCGGTAAATTTTCTGGTAAATTTTCTTTTATGCTAAAACCTGTTATCTCACTACTTGAATAAAAAGACTTCAAATCCTTAATTAAATTTGATAATCGATCCTGATTGCGATTCCCGATCCATAGAGATTTACATTGGCTATTTAAGCATTGGCTAGCGGCAGCTCTAGCGGCACCACCGGCTCCAATCAAAATTATATTGGAGTCAACTAATCTGCCACCTAAATCAAATTTGATAGCTTGCTCAAGACCATAACCATCTGTATTATGGCCCGTATAGCCACTAGATTCTTTCACAAGCGTGTTAGTGGCACCAATTATTTTCGCCTCTTTAGAAATGTTTTTGATAAGATTACAGGCGATAAATTTATGGGGTATCGTAAGGTTTAATCCAATGAAGTTTTTTTGAAAAAACAAAGATAAAGCCAACTTCAAGTCTTCCGGGATGATATCAAATTTAAAATATTTCCATTTTTTAAAAAGATCGTTTGATTTTGAGAGTTCTGCCAATGCTGCATTATGAATTTGAGGACTAATTGAATGACTTACAGGATGCCCCAAAACTGCTAAGGATGGTTCTTTTCTAGACCAATGCTTAAGATCTTCAAGTGTGAATACTGTATCATCATCAGATATACATTTCGACATAAATTATCTTCAAGAATGTTTTCTATAAGTAGCAGCAAATTCTCTGGAAAACTCATTGAACTGCTTCGCACGTGCAGGATTATTTTTCAAAGTATATTGTCTCACTAAAACCCTACAGCACTGGCACAATACATCTCCAACCGAAATTGGTGCTAAATATCCAATTTGCGGAAAATGATTATTGCTAGACAAAATTTCTTCGAGTTCCTCAAGAGTTCTAAACATTCCATTTTCAAATGGATCAATATAGAAAGGAGTTTTATCCAAAAAACAGCCCACCAAAAACCTGCCAGGCATGCCGATTGGTTCTAATTCTAAACCACACCTTTGTGCGATAAGAATATATAGTATTGATAGTGAAATTGGTATCCCGGTACGTCTAACCAAAACATAATTTAAAAAGCTATTTAATGGGTCATTATAATTTTCAACATTACCCCTAAACCCATATTCATGATATAAAACTCTATTAATGATATGGCATGTCTCCCAAGCTGAACTTGGCGGATTAATCAACTCCATGCACCTGGAAGAAATTTCGTCGAGTTTTAAACAAACTTCTTTAGTTTCAAAATTGGGCGTTGCGATGCGACTAAGAAAGAGGCATCCTGTTTCCAATTCATAATTCATTGACTGGATAAATTGAATAAACTCATCTTTGGGATCAGGTCCCTGTATCTCTTTTAGGATATTATTAGCAACATCACTTAATTTTCCCCTTTTGCTCAGAATAATGTTTTTTAAAAGCTGTATCCCAATAATATCGAGTCTCTTATATTCATTAATGAGAGCACCCCTTACAACAGGTGAATCATCATCTAGTAATTTAACTAGTGATTGCTCATAATTGTCATCTATTTTTCGTAAAGCCACTAGAAAAACATTGAATGAAATATATCCATTGGCAAACCAAAATTATGAATAATATCGCTAATCTTACTTAAAATTATTATAAATTGTTACAGACATGCTACTTATAAATCTCAATAGATAATGGAAATAGCATTGAGTTTTTCAAATAGAAGCCACAAAAATAGTAAAGCAACTAAGCATAAACCCTATCACCAAATAAAGCTGTGCCAATTCGGATCATCGTACTACCGGCCTTTATTGCTTCATCCATATCGGAGGTCATTCCCATTGATAAAACAGGTAGTGCAACTTGAAATTTTTCCTCTAATTGATCCCTTAGAACCTTCAATTTTTTAAAAGAATCTATTGCACAAAAATTATCACACTCAATTGGTGCTACAGTCATTAAACCCTCAACCTTTAGATATCTAGATTTTAATGCAGCTTCCAATAAATACGGTGCATTATTTACTGTAGCTCCATACTTAGAAGGATCTTCGCCTGAATTAATTTGAATTAAAATCGGCATACTTTTGTTTATTTGCTCCAATTGCTTAGAAAGTGATTTTACTAACTTTATTCTATCAACTGTTTGGATACGATCAAATAATTCAACCGCGCGTTTAGTTTTATTACTTTGCAGGTGTCCGATTAATTCCCATTTAACAGAACTTTTTACCAAAGGTTTTTTTGATTCAGTCTCTTGAATTCTATTTTCACCAATTGCTTTCAATCCATATTGAGAAACAAATTCAACAGCAAATGGTCCATGATTTTTTGTAACCGGCAAAAGTGTTATATCTTCTGGATTTCGTTTACACTCCTTACAAATTTTTATAATTCTTTTTTCAATTTCAGTAATATTTTTCAGAAAATTGTTATAATCCATATCCATAAACAAAATTAATATGTTAAAAGTATTTCTTATTGATCATAGTAATTAATATTATTAATCGGTATATTGTAATTAAAAAAAATGCACATAGAAAATTTTAAAATATTTATAGATTTAGTTGAGAAAAAAAGTTTCTCTAAAGCTGCTAAACTAAACAAAATCACTCAATCTGCGGTTAGTCAGCAAATTAAAGTTTTAGAAAAACATTATAATATTACTGTCATTGATAGATCTCATAAAAACTTCAGTATGACTTCTGAGGGTGAAAAATTATTTGAAAGTGCTAGAGAAATTATCAATAAATATGAAAAGATGTCTGCTGAAATACTTGCATTGAAAGATGTTGTATGTGGCACAATTCATATTTCTACAATTTACAGTATCGGCCTACACGAATTACCCCCCTACATAAAAAACTTTTTGAGGGATTACCCAACAGTTAATGTAAAAGTTGAATACAGAAGATCCAACCTTGTTTATGATGATATCTTGGGTAAATCAGCAGATCTCGGAATCGTGGCATTTCCAATTAAACTAAAACAATTAGAAATTTTACCATTTAGAGAAGATAAATTATCACTCGTTTGCAGCCCGGAACACCGACTTGCCAATAAAAAAGAAATTGATATCAAAGAGATTAAAGACCAAAAATTTATTAGTTTTGATAAAGATATCCCAACTCGAAAAGCTATCGATCTAATTTTCAAGGAAAAGAAGATTTCTGTCGAAACAGTTATGGAGTTCGATAATGTCGAAACAATAAAACGCGCTGTTGAAATAAATGCCGGTGTATCAATTATTCCGGAAATCACTGCTTCACAAGAAGTAAATCTTGGGGTTCTTAAAACTGTAAAAATCAAAGGGAAAAAATTTAAGCGGCCACTAGCTATAATCTATTTAAAAGGCCGTCACCTTACTCCTGCCATGCATAAATTTATTGGTATGCTGATGGGTAAACCATTTGTTAGACCAGATAAAAGTTTAAATTAACAAATCAAACTACGCTGATAGAAGTTTATTTCCCCAATTGAATAATCAATGCATCGTTGTTAGGCATCTCTTCATTCGATTACTTTTCTATTCTTCTGATAGCAATTAAAAGACCAACAAGCCCCATTAACAACCCGGAAGTAGGTTCGGGAATAGTAGTTATAAACCCATTGGCATTTGGTCTGTCATTACTCGAAAAATTATTTGGAAAATTCAGCCCAGGTGTGGTAAAAAGAAAAGCGGGAGAATCATAACTGGCTATTCCAGAATTTAGCGGTCCAAAAGAAATTCCGCTAGAACTTGTAAAAGCATAGTTATCTCCATTTGTCTGAGAGCCAATTCGATAAGTAGTATTGCCAGATAATATAACAGGCGTAATGCTAACCATTCTCCAAGCATCAACCAAGGAAGCAACAGTACCCGCAGAAACAGTAGCACTGGCTACCAATGTCCCATTGTCTTCCCAAATACCGACTTCATGGGAAACGTTGAGACCGTCAAGATTATGGTCCCAGTGCCCTAATTGTGTAAGCAAAACCGATTCTGAACCTACTGTAAACTGAAACCCTTGTGTGCCTACAACAGACGCGTTTCCAAGAGATTCTCCTGAAAAACTAGTTAGAATAAGTGAGGGATTAATTGCCGCACTTAGATAGTTGCCTGTAATGAAGAATATAGTTGTATACAAAATGATGTAATTAATGAAATTGTTGTTCAAAGTATGAAATCGAACTTTTTTGAGATGTGATGTAATACTCATAATTATTTCCTTTTCTTTGTTATTAATAGTTTATGATTTAGTATTTTAATCAAACATGGATATTGGATGGAAAATTTCCCATGTCAATTAATACTAAGTATAAAAAATGTGGAAAAATGTAGCTGTCAAATGATAAGATAAAAATAATTTATTAGTTTCCATCCAGTACAATATTAAAACATATAAAATGGAAAATAGACGCAAGTGAAGGAATGGTGAATGAAATTCCTAAATGTAACTTCCCTCAATGAAATTGTAGGGACATAACGATATTGGTTTACACTCACGTTATGTAAAAAAATTTAGCTGACATAAATAAAATGCCCTGTTCTTACATATACCTGGAAACGTTAAGTTAATTAGATAACTCTGAAAAATGTTTTCTTCCCCGATTGAATAATTAATGCTTCGTTGTTAAAATTTGTAGCATAGACAATAAATCAGCCTGCAAATTAATCTTTGCGGTAAACGCGAATGAGCGAGCCGCTCATCCCTGCTATTTTATTTTGGCAGATGCTATATACTCAACTAGATATTTTGACGAATAAAATTCTGTGTTATCCTCACAAACTCTTCAGAATTTTCCCAGGGGACCCTGTGTGTTGCATTTGGAACGATCGCATGATTTACCAATGGACAGGCGCGTTCAAGTTTACGGCCAATTTCACAATACTTCGTATCTTGCTCTCCAGAGACAAAAAGTATTGGGAGCGTATGTATTTTAGAGAGAGCTGGCAAGAGATCCTCTTGACGACCTTTGGAAAAAACGTCGAAAAATCTAGAAATTTTCTGGCGAGAAAAATTACACTCCTCTCTTGGAATTGTATTCGGGCGGCTTCCAAACACCGAAAGGCTGTCCCATTCATTTAAAAGTTCGGTCCAAGATTCACTGAGAAATCTCTCCCCCCATTTCTTATCCAGCAAAAGCTGTTGGGCACGACCTTCCTTATCACTAATCCCCGGATCAGCACCAACTACAATTGCGCCATTCCACAAAGAAGGTCGCTCTATAATCGAATGTAGAGCTAGGCGTCCACCGAGAGAGTAGCCAACTAAAAATTGGGGTATCGTACTTGAGAAATGCGCAACACGGGAACAAAAGTCATCCGTCCAAGATTGAAAACGATCAGCAGATGTGTCCCACAAGTTTTCGAATTCATGCTCAAAACTCCATCCATTCTCTCCTGATTTTTCAAAAGCAATTGCTCTAGAAATATCTAACCAAACGTTCGAATTTTGAAGATTACCGTGCAGGTAGTAAATTCTTGCACGTTGGGATGACTTAATGGCTCTCATAAGAATGAGTAGTTTGACGAATTATAACGTCCTAGTGAGACGCAGGACTTCTTCCCGTTGTCTCATCTAGCTGACAGTGCTGGCTTTAGGTTGGAGGTTTACGAAGTTTATCACGTCTTCAATAGTGTAAACTTTCCCAATCATCGGATTTTCTTCAAATTCGATGGATCTGTTAGTTTTTTTGCAGATTTCTGAGATGGCATCTTCAAGGTCATAGTCACAACACCCAAATTCTTCGACATTATCATTTTTTCGGTAGGGTATCTTCTTTTCTCCCATAGACCACCACATTTCGAATGGTTCCGTTGTCGCGCGAACAATAGATAAATCGATTTTTCTGTAATCGAGTGATCGAACAAAAGTGCAGATAGATTCTCCTATTCTGTCTTCGTAAATCTTCAGTTTTTTAATTCGTTCGAAAACGATGAGAAGAGCGTAGATTCCGATGAAAATTGAGATAATTACGAGAACCGTCATTTCATTTCTATATTTGTACTACAGTGTTATTAGCTGGAATAATTTCTATGGAAATTAATATTAAGGATAAAAAAGTGGAAAAATGTAGCTGTCAAATGATAAGATAAAAATAATTTATTAACTACTGTCAGGATTTGTTTATCAATGATGGAGCGCATTTAGCGTTTGAGTCTTGTTTGAGGCGTGTGAAATGTTTGGCTGGATTTTGGAAGGTTATTGTATGATGACTAATCACTTCAATCTAGTGATCCACACTTCAAAAAGGAAATTTGGTCTATGGAATGAAAAAGAAATAAAGCAGCTAAGAAAAAAATTATTAGGAGAAGAACATAAAAATGAAGAAAAACATTAGAAAAAAAACAAACACAGAAGTCTGTATAATACTGCTTGATTTTATAGGAAAATTTGGACTTAACCCATTCCGTGTTTCTTCAGTACCATTAGCCATCAACTATTAGACATTCGTCATCCATACTATGGCTCTCCTTACATACAGAAATCTTACCGTCTCCTTTGGCGGTCCACGTCTACTCAACGACGCAGACCTCACTGTCGAAAAGCGTGTGCGCATCAGTCTGATTGGGCGCAATGGTGAGGGTAAATCCACACTGCTGCGCATTATTGGCGGGCAAATCAAACCCGACGCCGGCGAGATCGAAGCCATCCCGGGGCTACGCATCGGTAAGCTCGACCAAGAAGTCCCGGCCCACCTCGAAGGCACCGTCTTCGAGATCGTTGCCGACGGCCTGGGGATAGCCGCCAAGACAGTGGCGGAATACCACCGCCTCGCTCACGAATACGCGGAAAATCCGGACGATGCCGTCGCAGAACGCCTGGACCATCTTCAAGAAGAACTCAACCGCACTGACGGCTGGTCGCTGGAACACAAAGTCGAAAGTATCCTCAACCGTGTCGAGCTCGACGGTGACATGCTCTTTTCCGCACTTTCCGGTGGTAACAAGCGCCGCGCCCTACTCGCCCGTGCGCTCACAATGGAGCCACACATTCTACTGCTCGATGAGCCGACCAATCACCTGGACATCCCCGGCATCCGTTGGCTGGAAGAATTCCTGCGCAAGTCTGATATTTCTCTGCTGTTCGTCTCGCACGATCGTGCCTTCATCCGCCGTGTGGCAAACCGTATACTCGACCTAGACCGTGGCCAGCTCACCTCATGGAATTGCGACTACGAGACTTACCTCACTCGCAAGGCCGACCTGCTCGCCGGCGAGGCTAAGCAACAATCAGTCTTCGATAAAAAGCTCGCCGAGGAAGAGGTCTGGATTCGCAAGGGCATTCAGGCCCGTCGCACTCGCAACGAAGGCCGCGTGCGCTCACTGCAGAAAATGCGTGTCGAGCGTGCCAAGCGCCGCAACATCATCGGCACGTCCAACCTCAATCTTAACGAGGGGCAACTGTCCGGGCGTAAAGTCATCACCGTCGATAACATCAGCTACGACTGGGGCAACAAGCCACTGATCCAAAACTTCTCCACCATCATCTGGCGTGGTGACAAAATCGGCATCATCGGCCTCAATGGCTCGGGCAAGACCACCCTAATCAACCTGCTCCTCGAAAAACTAAAGCCACAGCAAGGCACCGTCGCTCCCGGCACCAAGCTCGATGTCGCCTATTTCGACCAACACCGTGCGCAGCTTGATGAAACACTTTCTGTGGCCGAAAATGTGCATCCTTACGGTGAGATGGTCTCCATCAATGGTAAGCAGCGCCACATCATCACCTATCTGCAGGACTTCCTATTTACGCCTCACACCTCACGCTCACCGATTATCAGGCTATCAGGTGGAGAGCGTGCGCGCCTTCTTTTAGCGCGTCTGTTCTTGCAACCAGCCAATGTGCTCGTACTGGATGAGCCGACCAACGACCTGGACATTGAAACCGTCGAGCTACTCGAAGAGCGGTTACTCGACTACGACGGTACTTTACTCCTCGTCAGCCACGACCGTAGCTTCCTCGAAAATGTCGTCACTAGCACTATCGCTCTTGAAGGCGCCGGAATTGTTGCCGAATACGACGGAGGCTGTGCAGACTGGCTTGTGCAATACGAAGCCCGAAAAGCGGCAGAGGTGCAGACCGCCAAAGCCCCCCCACCCGTTGCAAAAGTTGCCGAGCCAGCACCAGCTTCGGCAAAGCCCAATCGCAATTTGACCAATAAAGAGCGCGAAGCGATAAAAACTTTGCCGGGCCTAATCGCGAAGCTAGAAGCCGAGTACGCCACTCTGAGCGAAAAGATGGCCTCAGCCGAATATTATCAAGACAAGAGCAGCGACCTATCTGGCGACGCAAAACGCTTGGAACAACTCGAGGCCGACACATTGGAAGCCTACGAACAGTGGGAATCGCTGACAGCGAAGGAATGAAGTAAGTCTTGCTCCAAACCCGACTTCAATACTTCTTCTTAAAAAACGGCAAATTTTGAAGAAGAAGTGTCGAAGTCGGTTTATAGCATCTGCCATCATTTTGAAAACGTGGGGCTAGATTCCGGGTCAAACTAATTGGCTTAATAATGTTTGCGCTGATACGATTACCGGTGTCGTTACTGAAAAAACAGATTTATTAACATACGGCAGGTCTTTCACTAGTTGAAAGGCATGATCGGTTTTTAAATGGTTGTGGAAACGCAGTAAATGCTTACTGAGCGGCCTATCCGCAGATAACTTTACTTCAACCAAAAACCAAGGCTTCTCTTCCTGTGTTACCAGAAAATCCACTTCTCGCTTCTCTTTGTCTCTGATGAAGTAGAGCTCAAATTTCCCCAAGCCGATATCAGACCAAAACTGCGTCGCCTTGAGTAAGTGACAAGCGATCATGTTTTCAAAGCGTGCTCCCGAGTCTTTGACACAACTCCAGTCCCATAGATATAATTTCGGTTCTTTTAAGAGCGAACGGGTAATATTTTTTTGATACGGTCTTAACCGGAAACAATAGTAAAAGGATTCAAGCGTATCAATCCATCGCCGAATGGTATCGACACTGACACGAACTTTTTTTGCCAATGAACTATAACTGGTTAATTGAGTCGCTTGCCCTGCAATCAAACGACTGAGAATTTCCAATTGCGCAATTTCGTGAACACGACCGGAATCTCTAATTTCTTCGCGCAGTAAAAGATCGTGCCGATTTCTCTGCCAACGATTATAAAAACGTTTGTTCTTTTTAATATAAGGCTCGGGGAAACCACCGTAATCCAATAGCCGGGAAAATGTTTTTTTGGTTGGCTTTTTCGGTGACCGCACCGGCATTTCCGGCACATTCCAGCGAGTCGTCTCAGCCAGACCATACGGATGTATGTGATAGTGAAAATACCGGCCTGACATACTATCGCCGCCTCTTTTAAAAATATCCAATTGTGAACTTCCGGTTACAATTATTCGAGTGGACTCAAAATACTTGTCATAAAAACCTTTTAGAAAATTTTTCCAATGCTTGTATTTGTGAATTTCATCAAAAACTATGGTCGTTCTTTGTTTCGATAATCTATTTAATTTACAATAATCGGCAATCACCTGAGTCCCGGATAATAATCGTTCTCGATCATCAGGGTCATCCCAATTGAGATAATGAAAACTTCCCTGCAATTTTTTAGCACTTAAAGCGACTGTCGTTTTTCCGACCTGGCGAGGGCCGGACAGAAAGCACATTTTATCAGTCATTTTAAAATGATCGATAATCAATGAATTATAAACACGATTCATAGCCGACTATTTTTATTAGTATCGTAAAACAGTCAAGACTATTTTCTTATATGTCGTAAAATAGTCGCTATAGCTTTGTCAGTACGTATGAACGAGCCAATCGAACGTTGAAAGAAAACATCCATGATTAATTTTTCTAAACGAAAACATTTATAGCAATCGGTATATATCTTAACAGATGTTATGATTTCTTATTGATTTCTTATTGATTTCAGATTGCAAAAAACTCGAAGCAGACACGATGGAAGCCTACGAACAGTGGGAATCGCTGACAGCGAAAAAAGAGTAAAAATAACATCGGATTTATTTTGTATAGACGTTAGTATTTATATTTTGCGTTCGACGCATTTTTTGTTTTCCCTAAAGTATTTTCAACAACCGATCGTATTCTTTATGATGACCAATCCAAAACCACAAAACTCCTTCTGAAACTTCAATTCCAATAGCCCTATAGGATAATCCAATTCGAACAGTCCTATGATTTCTAACCTTCTTGAAATTCAAAGAAGGATGAGATAAATCTCTTTTAAGCATTCTATAATTAGCTTTTGCTAACTGCTGAATATCTACCGGCAACTTATCATGATACTGCCAAAATTTCTTAGTTGCTAAATGCTTCACTTCACAGCTCTTTAACAGAACCTTGAGAATATTCAACCAATGCCTCCTCTACTAAAGAACTTAACTTACCAGACTTAATATCACGTTCGATTTGTTCATCCCATTGATCTGAATCATGCACAGAAAACCAATCTCTAAATTTCTTATAGTCATCTGGAGGTAAACTATTTACGGCATTTTTTAATTCTTCTACTTGCATTATCACTCATCAAGTTATTCAACATTCTAAATTTTTCAACTATTTTATTTTTACTAGTCGATCGGGGGTGCAAATAAAAGTGCGGGGACTAAGCAGCTAAATTGTTCCAATAATTATTCCATAGGCCATTAGCTCTTAAAGCTCTAGCTGCAGCCATAGCATTGGCATTATGTATATTCCAGGTTCCGTCCATAAACTCCTGTAAAATTGAAAGAGGAAATCGAAAAAGATTCGATTTCCCCTTCCGTAGAAACAGTTAATAATTTAAAGAAAAATATCACTAAATCATTAAATCAAAAAACCATTAATAAAATTATGCTAAAAAAGAAAATATCACCAAGTGAAAACAAGAAGCAAGAACTCAATGAACTGCTAAGAGGAAAACACAGAACAGAAAATGGAGAACAGATGCTGAGTTCATTGATACAATTATCTGTTGAACACATCATCCAGGAAGGGCTGGAAATGGAACAGTCGCAGGCGTTAGGCAGGCAGCGTTATGAAAGAGGTTCAAATGAAAATGAACCGAAAGGATGTCGCAATGGCTATGAACCCGGAAGGCTGCGCACAGCCGAAGGAATACTCGAAATACAAAAGCCACAGATAAAAGGGCTGGAACATCCTTATCGCTCAAAACTGTGGGATCAACTAAAGGGAATCAGTAGTCAGCTAAAAGATCTGGTAATAGAAATGTATACAAACGGGATGAGCACCCGAGACATCGAAGAAAGTCTACAACGAACGTTTGGAAGATTCGTATTATCGAAAAGCAGCGTAAGCGTACTTACGGAGCAGTTACACGAAGAATATGAACAATTTGGCAATCGAGATTTAAGCGGTTATGAGATAGCTTATTTATTCATAGACACGGTATACGAACCGTTGCGCCGGTATGGGAGCCGCACCGGAGTGACCTGCTGTTGGGCAATATTAATAGACGGAACGAAAGCCCTGATAGACATGACAATGATGAACACCGAAAGCTATGAAAGCAGTATGGACTTTCTACGAGGGATGGTCAAACGAGGCTTGGCAATACCGCTAACGATAACAACAGACGGAGCGCCCGGACCAATAAAAGCAATAGAAGCGATGTGGCCGAAAAGCAAACGAGTAAGATGCTGGTTTCACAAAATGCAAAATCTGCAAAATAAAGTACCGCCCCAGATGTGGCCGGAGTTTAAGACGCTGGTCGAAGATATGCGAGATGCCCCTGACTGCAAAGAAGGCAAAAAGCGTATGGACAAAATTGTAGAAACCTACAGCGCAGAATATCCGGATGCGATCCGATGTCTGCAAGATGACAGTGAAGCCAGTTTGAATCATTTATACGTACCGAAACGACATCGCCAAAATGTACGAACAACGAACCTTGTAGAACGAACGTTTGTAGAAGAAAGACGCCGGACAAAAACGATACCGCATCTATGGACGGAAAAAAGTCTAACGAAGTTGGTATATGCGGTATTAATCCGAGTCAGTGAAAGATGGAGTCGGAGACAATACAGCGAATGGGAAGAAGCAGCAATAAAGCAGCTAAGAAAAAAAATATTAGGAGAAGAAAATAAAAAAGAAGAAAAAAATGAAAGGAAATCAAAACGTAGAAGTCTGTATAATGCTGCTTGATTTTACAGGAAAATTAGGACTTGACCATGCCAATGCTATGGCTGCAGCTAGAGCTTTAAGAGCTAATGGCCTATGGAATAATTATTGGAACAATTTAGCTGCTTAGTCCCCGCACTTTTATTTGCACCCTTGTATTCGGGATTACCGATTGACAAGTTCAAGTTAATTCAATAATTTTACGAAAATTAAAATGAAAGACTCTTCCCATTTTGAAGACATGCTGAACGAAAGAGGCATTGATGCAAAATGGGTTGATCGCACAATCAATGATCCGGATTACGAAGAGACTTATGATGACGGAACTCATCATTTCATAAAACAAATATCAGAATTTGGAAATCGATGGCTTCGAATAATTGTTAATGATAAAGACGATCCAAAAATACGAATAACTGCCTTTTTTGACCGTCGATTAATGAAAAAATATGAGAGTAAAAGTTGATAAGAAAAGTGATGCCCTATATTTTCGACTAGATGAAAATAAAATCGAGGGGTCGGAAGAAGTCAGACCAGGAATTATTCTTGATTTTGATAAAAATGATCAAGTAGTAGGTATTGAATTTCTTCATATTTCATCACGCGCTACACCTGAGGAACTTTCATCCATTCAATTCCAGACAGTATAAATATAATTTGACTTCAATAAAATTTACCCGGCCTGATAAGAAGTTCCCGATAGCACAGTGTCTCAATATAATATCAATAAACAGCTAGACGGCAAAAGCGTTCCCGTTACTATAATGGTCGATCATCGAGAAAATGCCGAGGTGCTTCTTAAAGATTTAAAGGAACATCATTATCTGGTTGTGGAAAAAACGCATCTCGAAATTGGCGATTATAAAATTTTTCCGGATATAATCCTCGAGCGAAAGACAGTAGATGATTTTTGTTTGTCAATAGTTGACGGACGACTTTTTCGACAGGCATTTCGATTGGTCCAACTGACCGAGAATCCAATATTAATCATAGAAGGCAGCACATTTGCCAATCGCAATCACAAAGTCTCAATAGAATCAATCAAAGGCGCCCTCGTCACTTTGGCTCAAACTTATCGTTTACCGGTAATTCGAAGTAGTAACCAAAAAGATAGTGCTTGGTACATTAACCTCCTTTGCCGACAACGTAAACGAATCGGTCAGAACTCGGGAGTGTTGTCTAGCTACCGACCCAAAAGATTAAACAAACAAAAAGAATACCTCTTACGAAGTTTACCCGGTGTCGGTCCAAAACTGGCAAAATCCATACTCAGACAATTTGAGACCATTGAGAATGTGGCTCACGCAACACAAAAAGATTTAGCAGAAATTGATGGCTTGGGTGAGAAAAAATCAGAAAAAATATATCAGGTATTGCACGAATCACAATCTGAGTATCCGGAAATAAACCGAGGCGAATGATTCGACATCTTTCAAATGAATAGGAATGGGGTAAGATGACATGGGAGTTGTCAGCAGGAATAGACCTAGATACTGATAAGTTGAGATTCATTTTGTTCCATCAGTTCTTCTATGTGGTTAATATTTTCAACTTAACTTTTGTTTCTAAATCCTTATGATTTTTAATTCCGTTAGTTATAAGATCATCAGTCTGACCCTTTTTTATTTCTCGATGCCGACATCAAGGGATTTTTCGATAACATCCCCCACCGTCTCATCGTCGATACCGTTGCTGAAGAAATTGCCGATGGGAATATTCTCTGCCTTATTGAGAAATTTCTCGCCGCGGCGGTCATGGACAACGGTGTGTTTAAACCGACTAACATCGGCACACCACAAGGCGGGGTGCTTTCACCCTTACTTGCCAACATTGTCCTGAATAAATTGGACAAGCAACTCGATCAAGCAGGCTTTCGCTTTGTGCGTTATGCCGACGACTTCATCGTGCTTACCAAAAATCGCTGTCAAGCGGAAGAGGCTCTGGCATTTGTCAGTCGTATTATGCAGTCCCTCTCCTTGCAATTAAGCCAGGAGAAAACGCAGATTACCACATATCGGAAGGGATATTCCTTTCTCGGTTTCGTAATCTCGTCACGGTCTCGCAGCATACGTCCCAAATCCATTGAGAAGTTCACAGATAAGATCAAGGAAATTACCCGAAGGAAACACAATTTCGATGCGGAAGTTATCGAAAAGCTCAACCGAGTCATCAGAGGCACTGCACGGTATTTTGGCACGAAGTTCTCAACCTGTCGAAGTCGATTTATCTATCTGGACGCATGGATACGCAGGAGACTGCGCTGCATGAAGTTCAAGAGGAAAAGTCACAGAGACAATTACCGAATGACCGTTGCCACATTCAATAAACTCGGGCTAGAGAAAATGGTAAACTATTATCAATATTAGCTATGAAAGAACGTTTGAAGATTCCTC
>JAJFLR010000077.1 GCA_021772565.1 Opitutales bacterium
TACGTTCCGGACTACTCGTCTTGCTTAACCAGGCCAAAAAACATAAAATCAAAGAAGCCATAGAAATTTTTCGTGCCGATACAAATCAAGCCAGAAAGATTGTCATTCAAAAACTTACACCCTTTTAAATAAAGAACATGAGCAGGTAGATTGCCAATATATTATTATATTGATATTTTTTATTTGGTTTCCCAATAAAGCATAGTCTGGTCATCTCCCAAATCCCCTTCTTTGATAGAGCTCTTAATTTTTTTTTGAAGTAAATTCCAAAGGTCAACAGGATCCAGTTTTATATTTTTCCTTACAAACAAAACAAACTCATTCCAAGACCACATAGTTTCTGGTTCTACTTCCCATTCGTAGAGTCCATCAGTGATCATGATGATTCCATTGTCATTTATTAAGGGATACTTTTCTACTTTATACTGGGAATCATCAAACAATCCCAAAGGTGGACCTGATGGCTCAATTTCGATTTTTATTTTTTTATCCTCAATAAATAATATTTGACAATGACCTGCATTAGTAAATTCCACAACATCAAGTTCGGGTGATATTTTAGCGATGCAACAGGTTGCAAACATTGTTAGCTTTCCGACTTCTCGACAAAGTATTTTATTGATGGAGTGAATCATGTCTATCAATTCCAGATCCTGTTCAATTATTATATGTAAAGTGGTTCTCAACATAGATGCAAAATAAGCTGCAGATACACCTTTCCCCATTACATCAATAACAATTAAATAGAGTGCGCCAGAAGCTGATTTATAAGCTTCAACATAGTCGCCACCAACTTGCAAAGCAGTTAACCGCCTAATAACAGTCCTCCAATGTTCTGATTCAGTGAGGTCTTTTGCGGGAATCAGGTTGTTCTGAAGGTCTGCTGCAATTTCAATTTCTCGCAATGCACGCTGCTCATTAGTTTTAGAAATTTGATTTTTTGCATTAGCTATTGCAATGCCAATCAAATCAGAAAAGGTTTTTATAGTGTTTAATTCTGCTGCAGTCAAATAGGGTGTATTGCTAAGACGAGCGGCGGTTATTGACCCTAATGTTTCAGAGCCGACTTTAATTGGCTCACAACAACCAGCTTTATATTTTTGATGCTCTACATAATTTTCAAGTTCTTCTGATGATTCCCAGACAAATGATTGACCATTACTCAAAACTTTCCGTTGTAAGTCTGAATCTCCTGATAACGGATTAAAATGAGAGATGTCTTTAATTTCATCAGCAAGAGAAGATTTAATTGTATCGCTTAATTGAATTGTGATTAAATCTAGTTTAACGACATGAACCATACCTTGAATAGCATGATTAATACAATTTCCCAGCGATTCAGATTGAATTAATGCATCACCCAGATGATAAAAAGCTGTAATACTTTCATAACAAATAGTGAGTTCTTCTACAGCTTGTTCCAGTTCACTATTTTGTAATGCATATTCTTCAGTATCAGGATAATTTTTATAAATAATTTGTTCATAGCCATTTGACTTTTCCCAGTGTTCCCATCGATCACAGAAATTTTTTATTAAATAAAGACCTCTTCCACCGGTTGCATATGGATCATCAGGCAATGTCGGTGTATTGATTTTATCATAAGAGGGCCCTGAACCTTCATCAGAAATTGATAATATCACTGATCTATTACGTATTTTCCATTCGATTTCAACTAACTTGGATTCGTCATTATTATTTCCATAATTTATTGCATTTGTAATAGACTCAGTAAAAACCATATTCCATTGTTCTATTTCATCACGCAGTAAATTTAAACTTTTCAGAAATGCAGCAAACGATTCTCTTAATCCGTCAATAAGTTCAATTTTAGACGGTATTTTATGATAAGATCCGTATATTATAGATTCTTCCATTTCTGATAACTAATACTGAATTAATTATTGAAAATACAAGTTGTTAATCGCACAATTATTTTAAACAGTTATATAAATTTAAAACACGTTATAATTTGTTGAGTACCTGGCCGCAAATGAACAAATAATTTTACACTACCACTTGATATTAAATTATTATATTATTCAGAAATGAACAATAAAATCATACATGTTCCGAGGCGGTTCGTTCAAGAAGAGTGGGGCGGGACTGAAAGTGTGATTTTGAATTTGTGCAAACAGCAATTAAAATCATTTAAACCTGAAATCCATACATCGAAGGCACTTAAAAAATTATCAAAAGAAATTTGGAAAAACATCCCGATTTTTCGTTATTTTTATGTCTACCCGTTTTTTGGTCTTAGTAGTGCAGAAAAGCATGCTCTGGATAAAAAGGGAGGTAACTTGATTAGCTTATGCCTTTTTTTCCATTTATTAATTTCTAAAAATGTAAGAGTTTTTCATTCACATGTAATTAAGAGAATGGGCGGTGAAGTATTAACAACAGCCAGGATAAAAGGAAAGCCGTGTGTAGTAACTCTGCATGGAAATATTTTTGATGTTCCAAAGAGTGAAGCAGATTCAATAGTTGAAAGTCAAAAAGGGCATTTTGAATGGGGTAAAATTTTTGGCCTTATTTTTGGTAGTCGTAATTTACTGGAAAAAGCAGATGCAGTAATTTGTGTGGGTTACTCTGAATTTGTATCTGCTAAATCTAAACTTTCCCATGATAGAGTCTATTATTTACCAAACGGGGTTAACCCTGATTCATTTGCTATTGGTGATCGAGTTCGAGGACGCAGTAAACTTAAACTGACTAACGATGATATTGTTTTCGGCTGTATTAGCAGAATTGATCCGCAGAAGGGACAAAAATTCCTGATTGAGGCGTTCATAGAGTTGGCAAGTAAGAACTCTGAAATCCATTTACTGCTGGCAGGGCCAATAACAAGTGAAAATTATAGGAATTCATTAAATAAAATAATTTCCGGTTCAAATGTTTCTGACAGAATTCATTGGTTGCCATCAGTAGAAACTGAATCAGGGGAACATGCAGATTTACTTGCAGCACTTGATGTATTTGTCCTTGCTTCACGTCATGAGCCCTTTGGAATAGTAATTCTTGAAGCCTGGGCTGCCGGTAAACCGGTAATTGTAAGTAGTGTTGGGGGATTGGTTAAATTAGTAGATGATACTATTGATGGTCTAAAGGTTGAGCCTGAATCAGTAGAAGACCTAACAACTGCAATGAAGACTCTAATTGATAATGAGGAGTTGAGAATAAGACTGGGTAATCAAGGAAAAATCAAAGTCAATGAGTCTTATTCATGGGAAAAAATCAATAAAATGTTAGAGGAAATTTATTGTGCAGCTGAAGCATATAACAAAAAGAGATAGTAGCTAACGGCTAGCCGCATTCTTCATCACATTAAAAATATTTTGTAATCCTTCCGGCTTGGCATCTGGATTATTAGTTAACCAACTTGCAATACTGTCTTCGTCATCTGGTGAATAACCATGCATACCATTTACCCAGTTTTGATTCATAAATGAAGGTACAAAAATTGTACCGGGTGGAAGTAAATAAAATATCTCTCCATATTGTTTGTCGGGAAAAAAACATCCCCATTTTTTCAATTGATCATCGCTAATAATTGATCCATCTGATTGAGCGATTAACCACTTATGTACTTTATTTCTAACTGTTGTACCACCTGGAAACCAGAGTCTAAGCATTGTTGAATCCCAGGCAGCAATGTAATCTTTTCCATAACTAAGTCCAAGTTTATTAAAACGCTTTAATAGATCTGATGACTTTTTAGTGTCTGCCATTCCATGATCACTAAACACATAGAAGTTAACTTTATCATACCTGTCATTGGCAATTTTATATAATTCTTCAATTCTGTTTGAAAACAATTCAAACCCTTGATCGACTTCTGGATTGCTTGTTCCATAACGATGCATGAGTGCATCGAGATTAGCGGTAAATAGATAGGCAAGTTCAATATTTCCCTCGGATATTTTTTGGTGAATCTCTTTAAAGTTTATATCATCTCCTTTTCTCCAGTCGGAACGTATCCAGGGTTTGCCGCTGTTTTTCCAAATTTCAAAAATACTTTTTTGCCCACCTAATATTCCATGAGGCTCATAAATATCTTTTTTCTCGGTATAATCCAGATAAGGTAAGCAAGAAAATGGTACACTGTATAATTGGAAATAGCCGGTATACCCTAATCGTTTTGCGACAAATTGACTGACTTTGTTTCGAATTCGATGATGGCCGGCAATTTTGTGAGGTAGCCAACTTAACCATTTCAGTGATTTAAACGGAAAGTGATTTTTTGCTTCAACAAAAAATGAGAAATGGCCATGTTGCTCTGGGAGTTCACCGGTTAATATAGTTGGGTCGCAAGTGCAGGAATAACCAAAGATTGTCTTGCATGGATATTGATAGGGTAAAATGGTTTGAAGAAATTTTTTTTGCTTAACTAATTTCCAACCAAGTGCATCGACAAAGATAAATAAATCCAGAGTTTTCATATGTATTTTATTTAATGCCGGCAGACAAAAATTAAACTAATTGATGATTGCTAAATAATTATTCATTTGTAACGGTTTATAATTCTGAAACCTGATAAATATCCAGACCTAATTGAATGTTAATTAGTAGATAGTTGTATTTATTAAAGAAATAAATATAAAAAAATTATATAATTCAAAAGTTCCAGTTCATAAAAATTTAATATTAATGAGTAAATATTTTCAAGGGGAATTTCCGGAATTGGAAAAATTGTTAGAACAACATTTTGAGTCCGTTAGAACAAAAATACCCCAATCACTAAAAACCAATATTGATTCTTTAATACTTGGTGGTGGTTATGGGAGAGGGGAAGGGGGTGTTTTTAATTCAGGAACAAGCCAGTACACACTTTACAATGACCTAGATTATTTTTTGTTTTGCAAAAATCCAAACTGTCCAAGTCTTCTTGGCTGGGTTCATCAAATTGAGAAGGAAGAAACAGAGATTTTAGGCATTGATGTCGAAATTAAATGTTTAAGAATTAATGATATTATTGATCCGGGAATTTCAATGATGTTTTATGATCTGGTTTGCGGTCATCATATTGTTTACGGGTTGAGTAATTCCTTGAGTGCCTATAAGAATAATTTAACTTCAGAAAAATTTCCGTTACTTGAATCAACCAAGCTTTTGTGGAACAGAGGCTCCGGATTATATTTTAGTGCTTGTCGTATCAAACTGGAAAAAGATAATGGTTATATTCAGAGAAATCATCAAAAGTGTAAGTTAGCTCTGGGAGATGCATTACTTTGCTTACATGGACAATATCATTTTTCTTGTTTAGAAAGACTCAAGCGTTTAGAGCAACTTGATGATCCACTACTTACTGTGGATATCATTGATTATTATAATGAGGGAATTGAATTTAAATTACGTCCCACACACAAAGATAAATCAATCGAGGATTTGAAAGAGGAAAATTTAAAAATGTGCCGGCTCTGGGGAACGTTATTTCTTGCTGTTGAATCTCGGAGATTATCCCATGATTTTAAGAACTTAACTGAATACACAAATTTTGGTAAACGTATATTTCCTGATGTTTCTATTTTGAAAACCATACTTATAGCAGTTCGAGATAGATTGAAATATGGAGAAAATCTACGACCAGTTACTGATTATCCAGCCGGTGCGCTAATGCGTTTAGTTACTTATTTTAACGATATTGATAGTAAAAAGAATGATCTTTCATTACCGCAACGTTATCTGCCTTCTGTTTCAAATGATATTTCTGATATCTTTGAGCTTGAGATAATTTACGATAAATGGTGGTTTCGCTACAGCTAATTTGATATGAATAGACTGCTCGTTATACTTCCATATGTTCCCTATCCAATTCAGAGAGGGACTTTTCAGCGTGTATTTAATTTAACTGAACAACTGGCAAAGAAATTCACATTAGATTTATTTTGTTTCTCAGATAGCTTGAGTGACATTAATCACATTTCAGTATTTGAATCATTCTGTAATCGGGTAAAATTCGTCCCGTTTGAACATCCACCCTGGCCAAAATTATTTCCAACTCGTCTGTTTGAAAGCCTACCATCTACTGTCACACATTGGTATTCTGAGGATGTATTACATGAACTGGAAAAATTTGTTGAAGGAGAAGAATATCAGATTGTGCAATTTTGTGATATAGTTCTTTGGCCTTATGTTGAACACTGCTTTGAAAATCATAACTGTATTGTAATGGATCGCAGTCGAGTTGATTGGCTGTTCCAAACGGAAGAACTCAAAATATTGGATTTATCGTTAAAGGAAAAATTTTTACGTAAGGAAAATCTCCGTAAAATTAAAAATCTTGAGAAGAAAGTTTATCAGACAATAGCAATGGAAATTGTCTGTGGATTGGATGATAAAGTATTTTTGAAAGATAAACTAGGCTATGCCGAAAAGATATTTGTATTACCAAACGGGTACAATGCGAATTTTTTTGATCATGAAGAATGGGTTCACAAACCACGTGGAAAACCAACAGCACTTTTTTGTGGAGCCCTGGATTACTCACCAAACGTAGATGGGCTTGCCTGGTATTTCGAAAAAATCCACCAGTCAGTCATGAAGTTAATTCCGGATTTTACATTATTGTTGGTAGGTAAAAACCCAACTGAAAAAATTAAAGAGTTTAGTAAATTGGCCGGTGTTGAATTTATTGGTGAAGTTCCCGATGTGAGGCCATACTATCAACAATCGTGGTTACAAATCGTACCTTTGCGAATTGGTGGTGGAACTCGACTAAAGATTGTTGAATCTATGGGGCTTAAAATACCTGTAGTATCCACACAAATTGGAGCTCAGGGAATTGATCTTACTCATGATAGAGATATTCTTATCGCAGATTCGCCATTGTTATTTGCACAGGAAATAAGTCGTTTTATCCAAGATAGTAATTTAAGAAGTAAATTAGCTAATAACGGCTTGTATACAGTTCAATCAAATTATACATGGCCAAAATTAGCTGATAAATTATCAAATAAGTTAATGATGGAATCAGGTATTATTTTACCCGACAAAGAACCTAAGGTTACAGTTTTACTCGGTTTACCATTTCATTCTTTAACTATGAGGCAAACTGTTTTGGAATGTGAAAAAACTATTCGCAATAGAACACCCGCATATTTTGCTACAGCGAATATGGATTTTGTAGCACAAGCGTACAAGGATGATGAGTTGAGAAATCTTTTATTTTATGCTCACAGAATTCTATGTGATGGAAGACCTTTAGTATGGCTTTCACATTTATTTAAATCACCTTTACCTGAGCGTGTTGCCGGATCAGATTTGCTGCCTGAACTTTTAGATAACTGTGCTAAAAATGGGTTTAAAGTTTACTTTTTTGGTAGTGATGATGATACATTGCTAAAAGCAAAACAGATTTTGCAAAGTCAATTTTTGGGGCTGGAAATCATTGGTATGCAATCACCGCCAATGGGCCAATTTCATGAATGGGACAATAATAAAATTGTTAGGGAAATTAAATCAGTTAAACCCGATGTATTATTGGTAGCTTTAGGTTGTCCTAAACAAGAGCGATGGATTTATGTTAATCACAAAGAGACTGAGGTTCCATTGAGTATTGGCATTGGTGCAAGTTTGGATTTCGTGTCAGGGAAACAAAAGCGTGCACCTCTATTTGTACAGAATCTCGGATTGGAATGGGCATGGCGTTTATTGTCCAATCCTAAACGACTGTATAAACGTTATTTTAGAGACTTTATTAGCTTTTATTTTTTAACTCAAAAACAGGTTTTAGCTCTAAGAAAGAATAATACTGTGCGACCAACAATTGATTGTAGTATTATAAAAGAAAATCCTGAAATTGAGATTATTAAATTAACAGGAAAAGTAGATGCATCGACTATTGAAAATATTAATATTCCTGAAAAATATGATAAAGCAGTTGTGTGTGATTGTTCTGAAGTAAAGTTTATTGATAGTTCAGGTTTGGGTATTTTGGCAAAAATTTCTAGGGATGCCCGTGAAAGAAATGTTTATTTCGGGATTTTAAATCCTTCAAAAATTGTTCAAACTGTAATTGAAGCAGTGAGGCTTACACAACAGTTACCCTTTTGTGGTGATATATCTGAAATAATAAGAATCATTAATGAAAGAAACAATAAGATTTTAAGTATCATACCTTCTGCTGATTCTGAAACACTCAGTATTGAATTACTTGGTAATTTAGGTTCTGACAATATCGATTCTTTTCAATCAGAATTTTTATTTGCCTGTGAGTCAGTAACGAAATATAAAACGGTGTTACTCGATTTAAACACCGTAAAGTTTATTGACAGTTCTGCTGTTGGGAAATTTCTCTCTATAAAAAAAGAATTAAGATCTCGTGAAATAGATTTCTGGATCGTCAATATAAATGGAGTTCCATTACAAACATTGGAAATATTAAAATTGGATACTATTTTGATTCGTGATGAATAGACAACGTATTCTAATATCCTCCGGAATGATCCAGGGTGGGAAGTCAGGTGTAGGTCGCTACGTTACTCGTCTGGTTGAAAAACTAAATCATCAGAAGACTGTTTTTGATTTTTATGTTGCCGGATTAAATCAAGATAGAAAGTTATTTAAATCCATCCCTGATAATAGATGGATAGTTATTCCAGATAAATTTCTACATGGAGTAAAAAATTTAATCTGGCATCAGGCAAAACTCCCCAAAATTTTAAAAGCCAATAATATTGATTTAGTTCATATTCCCAGTTACCGTCGAATTTTGTGGAAATCTCCGATAAAACAAGTCGCGACAATTCATGATTGCGCACCCTTTCACTTAAGTGACAAGTATGACTTCTTTCGAAGAATATTTGGCACTAAATTAATCCCGTATATGGCAAAAAAGTGTCAGCATATAATTTCAGTGAGTCGATCAACAACTCGCGATATTGAGCATTTTATGAAAATTCCCCAGAATAGGATCACAACTATTCTTAATGGTGTTGATCACGATCATTTTTACCCCAGAACGGTAGAGGAGATTAAAGAATTTTTAATCAATAAAAAACAGGAACTTCCCTATTTTTTATATATTTCCAGATTGGAACATCCAGGTAAAAATCATATTCGATTAATAAACGCCTTTGAAAAACTACGAAGTGAAAATCCTTTTCAAATTCAATTGATACTCGGTGGTGCTGATTGGCATGGATCTGAACTTATCCATCAAAGAATTGAAGAGAGCACTTTTAAAAATGATATTATACTTCTTGGTTTTGTATCTGAAGATGATATTCCATACTGGTTTAGTGGTTGTAAAGCACTTATTTTCCCATCGTTATTTGAAGGATTCGGATTGCCGGTAGTTGAAGCAATGGCATGTGGATCTTTGGTAGCTACATCTAACCGAGGCAGTTTAAAAGAGGTAGGTGGCGATGCGGCCTGGTTTTTTAATCCGGAAGATGAAGCTGAAATATTACAATCATTAAATGAGATTTTATCACTAACTGACCCTGATATTGAAAAGCAAAAACAATTAGGATTGCATCATTCTAACTCGTTTTCATGGGACAATGCTGCACGAGAAACTATAAAGATATATAATAGTATACTTAAAATTGAAACTGGTAAATAATTGAACTGTTTATTTATATATGAGGTTTAATATCTTTTAATTCGCTTTAAATAAATACGGTTATTCAAAAAATGAAAAACAATAAACCGGATAGTTTCCAGTTTCCATTACCATTTGATCCCTTCAGATTAATTCTAGGGATCAGGTATTTTTGGTATTGGTATCTATTATTACCATTAATTTTTGTTGTAGTGGGTGTTATTGTTGGTAGGAAAATATCAGACAATCGTTACTCTGTTTCATTACAACTTCTAAAAGCAGAAGTTCCAAACACTATACAGACAAATACGGTTGGTGAGTCATTTAAGCCACGGTCTTTAAGTGATGAAACACTGGTTGCAACATCATATGCTACAGAAGTTCTCACTAGAACCGGTAAAAGACTGGATCCGGCAAGAAGTGCACAAGCAATAAAAGGAATAGTTGAAATAGAGAAACAAAGAGGCACAGATTTTTTTTATTTAACTGCACATTCGAGACAGAGTGCGTTAGACTCTATTCATGCAGTTCAAATTTGGGCTGAAGAAATTATTCGTTTTACACGTCGCCTTCAGGAAAAAGAAGCAATTGAAATGGGTAAGTTTTTAACTTCTCAATTAGATCAAATTAATGGGCATTTAAAAAAAATTAATATACAAATACTGGAATTTTCTAGAGTGAATGAGTTTTTTGATGAAGAATCACAAATTGAAAGTTATGTTAACTCACTTGAAATATTGGAACGCCACTTGGCGTTAGCCCGAATAAAGCTTAAGTCAAAGGATATACAGGTTAAAAATTATTTGGAAGAGATAAAATCTCAAAGTCCAATTATGGAGGAAATTAAAGAGAAGCGTAAGGAATTAACATTCCTGCAAGGGCGTTATACGGATGAAAATCCATTGGTTAAAGAAAAGTTATATGAAATTCGTTATCTGGAAAAAAATTTATTAGATTCAAAAAAATCTAGTAAGAATGAATTGAAAGAATATACCGGTACAGATTTAGGAAATAATCTGTATCTTGAAATATTAGCGTTACAAGGTGAACGGACTGAACTTGAGCAAGAAGTTTTGCAACATGAAGCATTGATCACAGAAAAGAAAAAGGAGTTTTCAAATCTTCCACAAAAACAACTGGAGCTATCTGAATTAAAACAAAAACGACAGCAGTTGATGATTGCTAATAATATAATCTCGAGTCGATTAAAAGAGGCGGAATTTTTTATATCTAATGCGCCGGGTTATTGGTCGATTTTTCAGAGGCCGAATATAAATGATGTTAGATCGAGCTCTAAAAGTGTAAAGTCTGCAATGTTGGGGGGGATTGGTATAATAATTGGTTTGGGTATGGCACTTATTATGGCAGCGATTAGCGAGTTTAGAATACGCACTGTCAGAACACCTCTACAAGCATCCATTACAACTAAAAGTCTACCAGTTCTGCAATATTTTAGTGATGATGATGTGGATTGTAGTCGAGATATGAATGAGTTTTGGTTAACCAGGATTACTAATGTGGAGCCACCTCATTATAGCTTGCTGGTATCAGCAGTTGGCAATGATACTGAGGAAGTAACGTTCTGGAAAAGTTTATTTGAGGTTATTTGCAAAGATGAAGCAAAGGTTGTATTTGTCGATATGGCTGAGAGAGCATTATCAATTGACCTTGCTGAATTATCTGTCGAAAACTTTAGTTATAAAAATATCAGTATTGTTGATGCTACAAATCTGACTCCCGGCAAAATTATGGAAAAACTAAATCAAATTTCTGATGATAGTTATATTATTGCTAGATGTGGAAATAACGTAAAGACGCCTATGCTGCCAATATTAAGGAAGTTTGATGATTATTATTTTCTTACAACACCAAGTCGTAATATTAATAAAAAATTAAAGGAAGATTGTCGTATCATGATAACATTATTAGGGCCAGCAGCCGGGAATATACTGGTTGATAAACAGTCTAAGTCTTTTACGTTTAGATCATTAGCAAGTTTAGAAATCAGTCTGATTCAATGGATGTCAGATCATTCAAGCACGAAGGAAGGATGATAATGACAATAAAAATTATTAAATTTAAATTCTCTAAATTAATACTAATTGGATTAGTACTTTTTTATTCTGTTGTTGCTGTAAATGGTAAGAGTAGCAAAAAAGCAAAAACTACTAAAACAAAAATAGTATCGGACATTGATACTTCTTTTGCAGAAAAAATATTAAAGGAACCCAGACAAACTAAAAGATCGTGGAGAGATCGTTATGAAGTAGGACCGGGTGATGTAATCAATATTGCATTTTATGGAGCTTCTGAGTTAGACAGAAAAGGTATACGCATTGCCCCGGATGGAACTATCAGCTATCTACAGGCTAACAATATTTATGTCACTGATATGACAATTGATGAAGTGCGTATTGCTGTTGAAAAAGAAATTTCAAAACATTATAAAAATGCACGTTTGATAATTACACCGAAAGAATTAAAAAGTAAACGTTACTTTATTTTGGGTAAGGTAATTGATAAGGGGGTTTTTGTTTTGGATAGACCGATAACTTTTCTGGAAGCAATTGCTAGAAGTAGAGGTGTTGAAATGGGAATTTTTGAAGGCCGTACAACCGAACTTGCTGATTTTGAACGTTCATTTATTATTCGCAATGGTAGTAAGTTAGCGGTGGATTTATTTAAATTATATCATGAAGGTGACTTGAGTCAAAATGTTCTTATTGAGCCAAACGACTATATTTATATATCATCTAACATTGCCGGTGAGTATTACGTCTTTGGTGCTGTTAATCAACCCGGCGAACAAGGGTTTACAATAAAATCTACTGTAGTCAGCAGTATATCAAGACGTGAGGGATTTAGTGATGAAGCTTGGCGAAAAAGAGTATTAGTTATTCGAGGTAGCCTGGAAAATCCGGAAAAAATTATTGTAGATGTCGATGCTGTTTTAAAGGGTTCCGAGCAGGATGTTCTTATTGAGCCTGGTGATATTATTTATGTTGGCAGTCGACCCTGGTATCAAGCTGAGCAAATTTTTGATAAAGCAGTTACTGCATTCATACAGAGTGCTACTACCACATGGGTAAACAGAAATATACCTTCACTTATCAATAAACAAATCTTTCCTGACACCGATTGGAAAAACTAAAATCTATGTCTTTCATTAAATATATATTAACATACTTAGCTCTAATTTATTTAACAGGTTGTAATAGTATACCTGTTGAATCAGATTTAGATTTACGTGAGTCTGATTCATCTCATGAGAATAAAGATATAAAATTTCAGGATGTACGACAATCTCGTAAGCTTTCGCCTGAATTATTAAATCCAAGCCGAGCTCACTATCGAATAGGAATTGGCGATGAGGTTGAAATTGAAATCGTCGGAATTTTAGGAACTCGTGAAATTACTTTTGTAATGCCAGATGGGATGATCTATTATAACTTGGCGGGTGGTGTAAAAGCTGAAGATTTATCAGTCACTGAACTGGCGGAAAGATTAGCAGAAAAATTAAAATTGAATTATTCATCTCCACAAATCAGTATCACTCTGAAAGAGATCAAAAGCCGTCGTTTTTGGATTCTTGGACAAGTTTTTAAACCGGGGCTCTATCCATTAACACAACCAACTACACTCATTGAGGCTATATCTTTAGCCGGTGGACTATTTACTTCCAGGTTTACTGGAACAACTGAGGAATTGGCAGATTTGAACAAAAGTTTTTTAATACGAGATGACAAAATATTACCGGTAGATTTTCATGCTTTAATGGTTAATGGAGATATGGGGCAAAATATTTATCTCGAACCCAACGATTATATATATTTACCGGCAATAACGTCGAATGCTATATACGTTCTTGGAGCTGTACGTAAACCACAGGCAGTTGGCACAAAAGATAGAATCTCAATTGTCAGTGCAATTGCTAAAGCAAAAGGTCCTAGAAAAAATGCTTATCTTAAAAAAGTAATTGTTGTTCGTGGTTCATTGAGTGAGCCTAAAGTTGGTGTGGTGAATTTTAAAGATATTCTCGAGGGTAAAAGTGCGAATTTTAATTTACTTAGTGGTGATATCGTTTGGGTACCAAAGAGCCCTTGGGAAAAGTTGGATAAATATTTTAACACGGTTGTGGATTCAGCTGCGCGAACTATTGCTGTTAATGAGGGTGCCAGAGCATCGGGTGCAGGAGTAGACACTGAAACAACTATCACGCTACCTGTTGGTTCAGGGTTATAATTTTTTTATCTAATTCTATGTCAGACTGGAAGCAATATTTTTGGAAAAATACTCTAAGTAATTATGTTAGGATGATTACTCGTCTGTTATTGGGCCTGGTATTATTTCGTTTACTATTCTCTGGATTAAATGACGCTGAATTTGGGTTTTGGTCATTATTGTGGTCACTATTTGGATATGGAGTCTTGCTAGATTTTGGTTTTGGTTTTACTGCCCAAAAAGCTGTTGCTGAAAAAACTACTACCGGTGACATTAAGGGATTGAGCCATCTACTTTCTACCATGCTTTGGACCTTTGTCGGGTTGGGCTTTGTAATTGCAGTATTCTTTTTTAGTATAAAAAATCCGTTTTTATCTTCTGTCTCAATTCCGCCGGAGTACTATGCTGAGTTTAGTAAAGCTTATTTAATATTTTTCTTTGGCATGGCGGTTATTTTTCCGTTTGGATTGTTTCCTGAAATGCTTCGAGGACTGCAGAAACTTTATCTGGCCAATTGGATAAATACAGCGAGTGTGGTTTTAAATTTCTTTGGTATATTAATCGCCTTACATTTAAAGCTGAAGTTTTCTGTCATAATTCTAATAAGTGTTGTGACGACTGTGGCTCCAAATGTTATCGCTTCAATCATTGCAATGCGGTTATTAAAAGGCGTTTCATTATCACCTAGATTATTTCAATTATCTGCAGTTAAGCAGCAAATGGGATTTTCGATAGTCGCTTATCTAATTACATTCAGTAATTTGATTATGGGCAAAAGTGACCAGCTTGTCATTAGTTTGGTAGTCGGTGTTTCAGCGATTAGTATTTATCAAGCCGGTTTCAAAGTCGGAGAAATGCTCAATATGTTTACTATTCAACTGCAGGATGCGTTGTCGCCGGCTGCTGCAAGTATGCATGCAAAAGGAGATAATTCAGGACTAGTAGATCTGCTGATGAAAAGCTCACGTCTCACATTTATCGTCACTACACCTTTGTATGGATTATGTGTCGTTTATCTTGATCCTTTGATTCGATTACTAACTGGGTTGGAAGTAGTTCCTGAGACAACATATTGGATTGGACAATTTTTATTATTAGCTATTTATAGCTCACAATTAACAAACAGTTGTTCGAAAAGAATTTTGATGATGTGTGGTCATGAAAAAAAATTACTTTTTATCAGCCTGACTGATGCACTACTTAATGTTATAGTCAGTATAATTCTGGCTTTTCAAATCGGTGTATTGGGCGTGGCTCTTGGAACATTAATTCCGACGATTGTAGTAGGGTGGGTTATTATGATTCCGACAACTTTAAGATTTTTAAATATTAATCCACTAAAGTACTTCGCATTTCATTTTGACGGCACCGTCAAACCATTGATCGTATTTCTATTATGTATCACGATTACGGTTTTACTATTTCCAATTCCAAATGACTCCAATTTTTTTGATTTGGCCTGGAGAGGTGCTTTGGCAGGATTACCGGGTTTACTATTGTCGATAAAAGTAGCTCGAACAATTAATCGATAGTTTTTACTCAGCTTGGTTTATTAGATCTTTGATTGTTAAAATTTCTTTCTCTCTATTTGATTCTGAGATTATAAAATCAGCATACTTTTTACTCGGCAGTACATGTGTAAGGTAATTTGGTTTTACGTACTTACCAAAATATTTTTCTGTAGTTTGAATATTTATTCCACGGTTAGTTTCATCTCTTTTAATTCTTCTGGCAAGCATTTCATCAATAGATATATCTATGAAAATTTTTAAATCACTTAATTCTCTGATACGCCAGTCACTTAATACAAATAGACCTTCGATGAATAAAAATGGCATTGGCTGTTGATTGATTGTTTTTTTTAAACGTTTGTGATCTTTCATTGACCACTGTGGTAAATCAACAGATATACCGCTCGACAATAAATTGATTTGCTCGATAAAAAATTCAAAGTCAATTGAGTCAGGTGTATCAAAGTTACAATTAATAATATTTTCGTTTTCTCCCCACCAATTCTCTTTGTAATAATTGTCCAAATGTATGACTGCACTACTAAACTCATGTGCTAATTCATGACAAAAAGTAGTTTTCCCCGATCCGCTCCCTCCGCTTATCGCTATAATGTATGAGTTTTTTTTCAAATTTTTTTTATCTAGAATTAGACATCAGATGAGTTACTTCTGAAATAAAATTTTCTCCAAAGATAGTGAGGTTCATTTCATTCTTAATCTTGGTCTGTAAAGTTTGGATTTGATCGCTATTGTCAGCATCTTTATTTTTTTTATAGACAGCTGCTAAATCGTTTTGGCTTTCCGGTTGAAATCGCCATGACGCTGGTAGAATATCTTGCATGCCATCTCTATCACTTGCCAATACCGGCACTCCACAAAATAGCGCTTCAATCATTACAAGTGGAACGCCTTCATATTGTGAAGGTATGATTAGAAAATCCATTGCCGAATAGAGTTCACTCGGGTTGTCCACCCAGGGATGAATACTAACTTTTTTAGAAAGATTTAATTCGCATATTAAATTTTCAAGATGTGACTTGTCCGGCCCGTCTCCAATAATAATTGTATGTGTATTTTCAAAGTGACCACTATTTTTATGCAAAGCTTGCAGCAGTAAATCCTGCCTTTTTTGTTTAAACTCTATTCTTCCAACAGTGCCGATAATCTTTTTATCAAGCGGTAAGCCTAGTTTTTGTTTAATATCAGATTTGTTAAATGATTGAAATTTATCAATATCAATTCCGTTGTAAACAATAGAGATTGGTCGCTTGGTTCCACGTTGTTTCAATAATTTTCGCATACTTTCACTAATCGTGATAAAGGCATCTGGAACTTGAAAGAGATAACTATTTAGTTTGTCTCGAATGAATCCTGCTTTAGCTCTCATATGAGATAGTGTGTGAGGCACTGGAATATAACTGATAGATGTTATTTTTGCTTTTCGCGCTGCAAGTAATCCGATCGATGAAAGTTCGATATCGCCTTGTATTATGACTATAACATCAGGATTGCGCTGCTTAAAAATTCTCGATAGGTTTAAAATCTTCTCATTAGATAGCCAATTGCGAACGCCCTGCATTTTTTTTGTAACGATATCAGTTTCGAAAATTTCAAGATTTTCGCTTTTCTTACTGATTTCATTCAATCTGGTTAATAATTTGTTATTATTTTTATTTGCAATGCAGATAGTTTTGAAATCTTTGCATAATGCAAAAGCTTCAATGGCATAAGCAGCCATTATCTCATGGCCCCCGTAAACAAGGCTATCATCATAAAAAATTATTTTTTTTTGATGATTTTGGTCGCTATTTAACATGATTGAAGGTTAATGATTTATTGAACATCTATACTAAGATGATTGTTTTATGGCGGTTAAGCAGTGAAATAATTTACACGATATAAATCATAACTAATAGTCTTTTTTCTATACAATATAAAAATATTTTTAAAATTGGCATAAAAGATGTTACAGTTGATGGGTATGAAAACAAAAATTAAATCTCTAATAATAATATTACAACTAAGCGTATTCAGTTATGGTCTCAATGCTCAAACTGAATTACCTTCACAATCCAGTGCAAGACCATTTGGATTAGATATAGTAGGTTCTGTGAATCAAGCAGGTTCTGATAAAAGAAGTGCTGATTTTCAGGAAAATTCATTACCGGTACTTCAAGATTTTCTTAACCAAAAACTTGATGAACGTCTAAGTCTGGATGATGTTTCCGGTATTGCTCTTGATCCAAGTAAATTGCGCTTGAATACTGATTCCGACGTCAGAGTTTACTTTATCGGTGAAGGTGCCGGCTATCACAACACTCTCGGGTTCACTACAGAAGGATTCGATAATGGGATTAAAAATTCAGAACTGATTTTCCCTGATGCCTCTTCATATGATTCAGCTTACAAAGATGGAAGTGAAACTTTAGGCAAAAGAAATTCGAGTTATCCCTTACTGCCCGGTGATTTTGTCGACTTGGGTAATTTTGAAGGTGGAACATTGCTTGATTTCTTTCTAATTGCAAATGGTGTCAATGGCGGAACAAATGTATGGACCGGTTACGAATCGGAAAACAGAGATGGCATACAGCATGTTGTTAGCTTTGCACTTCCAGATAGTCCTTATCTCTTAATAGGCTTTGAAGATTTATACGGCGGTGGAGATAGAGATTTCAATGATCTGTTAATTGCCGTTGATATAGGATCAGCAAACATCAGCCATTTGGCAAATCCAGAACCTTCAACTTTTTTAATGCTAGGACTATTTGCCGGATCAATTTTATACTTAAATAAAAGGAACTCTCAATCCACTGCAAATTAATGGCTACTATTTTTTGATTTACTGTAAGTATTCACAGTAATGTTCGTAAAAGTTTACCCTTTTGTCATTGCGAGCCATCGCAAGATGGTGCGGCAATCTATCTCGATTCCACGGTCTGGATTGCCGCGTCGCTTTGCTCCTCGCAATGACAATTGTCTTGTATTTACTGTAAGACTGGTAGCTTTCATGATTATTTCTGTGAACGCTTAC
>JAJFLR010000078.1 GCA_021772565.1 Opitutales bacterium
GGGGTTAAATCGAAAAATAAATCTCACTACGAGAAAAGCTTATGGATTCAGAACCTTTGATGCGCTTCAAATCGCCTTGTTTCACACAATGGGCGGCCTGCCTGTTCCTGATTCAACCCACGAATTTTTCTGAAGAGGCAAACATTAAAGTCAAACCTGCATATGGTAATAAAATTCCAGTATTAATTAAATATTGAATGCTTATTTATGAAGTTAGTTTTCGATTATTTCTCCAGCATAACATACGATCCGTCCCAATAGGATGGAGGCGCGTTTTTTAAATATTGCTGGCATCGATCAACAAACATTTTACATAAATAATCATCATCACCATACAGTGATTTAGCAGAATTAAATTTTTCTATAGCTTCATCAAAAGATTTATTTTTGTAGAGTTCAAATCCTTCCTTATAATGTGCATTTGCCAAAATAGCAGAACTTGAACTTGTGTTCGCTATTGTATAAACAGTTATCGGTTTACTTCTGCCTTTTACTATTACCTGATCTACGAAACGATACTCTGTTGTATCACGTGTTAAGTTATAAATAGACTCTGTAACCAGTAGTGTTTGCTTATAAAATTTTGTAAGACCTTCAACTCGGCTGGTTAGGTTGACCTCATCCCCCATAGCAGCAAATTCCTGACGTTTTGAATGTCCTCGAAATCCTATACTTACTTCACCCAAACTAATTCCGATACCAGCTTCAAGTGTTAGTTTATCAGCAGAGTTTTCGGTCCAACGTTTGTTTAATTCTTTTAAATTAATTTGCATCATTTTTGCAGATTCAACAGCTCTGTTTGCACAATCTTTTGGTGTCCATAAGCCTTTTGTTTTATCTTCATCCATAGTATCTCCCCAAACGACCATTATCTCATCACCAACATATTGATGTAACGTGCCTTCAGTTTGAATAACTGGATTAACCATTTCTTCGTAATATTCATTGAGATTTGAAAAGAGTTGTCCCGGGCGGTTTTTCCATTTTTCACACCATGTAGTAAATTTTCTAATATCGCTAAATAGAATAGCCACTGTCTTGCGTTTACCCTGAACCAATTGATCATAAGCTTTTGGATTTTTAATAAGATGATTGGCAACGTTAGGGGAAACAAAACTGTGGAGCCAATCATGAAAACGATTGCGCTCGAATTGTTCAATTAGAAAGTCAAATGTGAAAGCAAGCCCACCGAGTAGGCATATTCCGGTAATCGGACCGATATTTGAAACATAAATATGATGAACATTAAATAAGTATTGGCCAACTAGGAACCATCCAATAGCGACAGCCAAAATGAAAAATAATTTAACGAATGCATTGCGAAAATATATGGAGACAAAAAGAACACAGAGTGTAACTAAAAAATTTGCCAGAAGATTACCTTGAAATAATGATTCATCGATAGATCCCTTTTCGCTTAATAGTGTAGCTATTATATTCGCATGGACTTCAGGCCCAGCTATTGGACCAAAGGGCGTGTCGTGAACATCTTTAAAGCCGATTTCTGAAGTCGGTCCAATAATTACAATTTTATCCTTAAATATTTTACCGTTCTCCAACTGCGTATCCCATTGTCCTGTAAGAAATAAGTTTTCAAATGGAATTATATCGTATGTGTTACCGGGCCCGCTAAAATTTATCAGGTTTGATTGGTAGGCAGGTGGTAATTTTACTTGAACTTTCAATCTCTTGGCAGCAGTAAATGCCAATGAAAAAATATCCGGTGGCATCTCATCAAGATCAGGAAGTGTTGCTGCCAGCTCAGGATTTTTTTCAGCCATACCCGAAAGCTGTTCGGCAATTAAAGATTTTCCATGGACGACTCGACGAATAGTACCATCTCCGTCAGGCCAGATAGTTGAATATCCGATCCATTCACTCTCATTCACTTCATCAGAAATTAGATCATCGTAAGGCAAAATATGGACGACATTATTTTGGTAAGATTTGGTACTTTGATAATCAATATAAGAACACAAAACAGTTTTATCAGGATCACTCTTCAATATGTTAGAAAAAAAATCATCACCGGAATTTTTTGTATTAAAAGCTAAATCAAAAACCACGAGTCGAGCATCAGCGTTGAGTAATTTCTCTAATGCTAATCCAAAAACTTTACGATTCCAGGGCCAGTTGTTTTTCATCATTGAAAGGGCTTCGGAGTTCTGTAAATCCTCTTTTGATACAAGGTCTAAAATATTAAGGCTTGAGTCCCCAATTCCAATAATTACTATGTCAGGATTAGGAGGTAGTGGACCTCTAGCTTGATATCTGAAATCTAAAAAATTATATTCAAAAGTTTGAATGAAACGCAAATTCTGTATTATTGGAAGTGATGAAATTGTGATTGATATGAGTGCAAAAAACGCCAACACGTAGATTTTATAATGTTTGAAAAGATCTAGTGATTTGCGGTATGTTCGGGTGAGCAAGTCTGAGAATGAAATTAGAAAATTCATATAGTTTTTCAAATATTATTAAATATTAATTACTAACATCAAGTTTACTTTTAATACAGTGCAATTCCCAACATGAATTTATAATAGAAATCAGGATTAACTACATAGATTACTACATCCCGATTTCACATCGAGACTCGCAATGACAATTGATTTTTGCTTTTTTAGCGAGAGGAATGAAATGACGTTTACTTAATATTATTCTTATCGTATTTGGAATTTATACATTACTTGGAATACTTTTTTCGATTCCGTTTGTTTTTAAATGGGTGAGAAAAGTAGATTCAATTGCAACTGAAGGCACACGAGGATTTAAGTTATTAATCTTTCCTGGGACAGTTGCTTTTTGGCCAATGTTTGCATTGAGGCTGATACGCAACAAAAATAGTCCACCAACCGAATGCAATCCACATCGAAATTCAGCATCTAATTAGATCGATATATTTTATTAAATGATAAGTCCATTACGTAAACGTCATCGATTAACTTTTTTACTTATGTCAGTGGTTTTACCAATCGTGACTATTCTGGGAATTATTAATCGAAAGGCACCCACATTAAAGAATGACTTAACGAATGTTAGCAGTCAAAACTTGACTGAAAAATTTAGTGATGAAGTTTGGAGTGAAGATGCACTTTGGTCTGATTTAAAATCAATCAGCACGCGATTATTATCTGGCAAAAACAATCCAAATATATTGGCGGTTGAACTTTCGATACGCGAAAATTTAACCAAGCCTGATGTTTTAGTTTATTGGTCAATAGACAAATTTTCACCCGGTAGTGGGCCGACTGATAATTCTTTCTTTATCGGCCAGTTTAATTCGACTCGGGCAACTCTATACCCTTTACCATCAGAAGCTTTAAAAAGTGATGGATATTTATTGCTCTATAGTTTGGCTCACAGAGAAATTGTTGCAACAACTCTGCTACCAACAAAATCTAATTTATTCTATTTTTGATGGCAGCAACAAGTCATGATTTCTGGTTGGCAAATCTTACAGCACCTGTTTGGAAAACTTTACATATGTTTGTCTACGTTGCTTATGCAGCAGTCATCGTACATGTTGTTTTTGGTGTGCTGCAATCAGAATTGAATCCGATCTATGTGGTATTTTTATTTTTAGGATTATTTGCAGTATTATCGCTCCACTTAATTGCTGGATTAAAAGAATCAGGATTAGATAAAGAATCGGCGAAAACAGAAAACGAACAATTTATATTTGCCTGCAATGTGGAAGATATTCCGGAAAATAGGGCTCGAATTATTTCCTGTACTGGTGAAAGAGTTGCAATTTTCAAATATGAAGGAAAAATTTCTGCTATCTTTATTTTATTATTTTTATTCACTGTAGGATGATGAATACCTCGAAGCTTGCTTCGCGCACTCTGAAATTCTTTTTTTTCTTTAATGCCTCGTAGCTTGCTGCGAGGATCGTTACTAATTTCAGCACTATGCGCTTTTACCTTTGCTCATTTTCAAAAAACTATTGGCACAGCACAATTTGAGTTTGGAAAAATTCGAAAATTTGAAGGTATATTAAATAAACATCCGTATCCGAATCTTTCTGTAAATATTATTGGTCACACTGATTTTGAAAATAATCACAATCGATATTATTTAGTCGCACCCTACAAATTTGGTTTATCGGAAGAAATTTGCGGTAAATTTGATACCAAAAAAGTAAGCTTGGATGGAACGCTCATTTACAGGAATGATCAGACTATGATCGAGACTGCGCCGGATAGTATTAAACAAATTGATTCTGACAAAATCAGTCATCGTGCCAGTATTATTAAATCACTCGGCAATCATACTTTTTCAGGAGAAATAATAGATAGTAAATGCTTTTTTGGAGTCATGAATCCGGGAAGGTTAAAAACACATAGAGCGTGTGCAATACGATGTATCAGTGGAGGTATTCCTCCTGTCTTGTTAGTAGAAGGAGAAAACTTTGAAAAACACCATTATCTATTAGTCGGGAAAAATGGGGAAACTATCAACAAGAGGGTTTTAAATTTTATAGCAGAATCGGTCAAAATAACCGGAGAAGTTGTACAATATGATAATTTGAGGGTATTAAAAGCTGATCCTGATACATTTAAGAGATTATATTGAAAATTCAACTGAAGATTAATTTATGAATAATAATGATATATGGCCGGAATAAAGAGCAAAAATTTGTTCTCCTACTCGAAATTTGATAATATACATCTGAATCCCCAACTAAACTAATGTTAATATTTAAGTTGATTTGGGTATGTAAAAAGTGTATCGCCATTAAGAATTATTAATTAACACAAATGCATAAAATTATTGAAGATAATATTGCCGTGCTAAAGCAGGGCATCCAGCTGTTAGGCCGAATTGATAATACACTTTACAATCAACCTAGTCCTCAATGTTTCAGTAGTAAAATTGGTGGACACATTAGGCATAATATTGATCATTACTTAAGTTTTATCGATAGCTATTCAACGGGTGAATTAAATTACGATCAGCGTGATCGAGATCCTCTAATTGAAAATGAACTCTCAATTGCCTGCGAAAAAATGTTTGAGATTATCAAACGTTTAAGCGATGTAAGCACTGTTGACTTAAACAATCCATTGAAAGTAAAAATGGATACAAATTGTGACGAAGATTCTGAATCTGAATGGAGTCAATCAACTGTTCTTCGTGAATTACAATTTTTGTTGAGTCATACCATTCATCACTACGCTCTTATGGCCGTTATTTGTCGTTTACAAAATGTAAAGATTGACGCGGAATTTGGTGTTGCTCCATCAACGATAAGATATCAGAAGAGCCAAGCCCAATGTGCACAGTAACCTGGTGGTCCCAACCATTAAAATATGATCTATTTTTTAATCGGGACGAACTAAAAACTCGGAAACCCGCCTACCCACCTGAAGTATGCAAATTAAACGGCGTAAATTATATTGCACCTAAAGATGGAGATTTTTCCGGGACCTGGATATTTGTTAATCAATATGGGCTAACATTAAGTTTGTTAAATTATTACTCGGCAGATGTAAATTTACCAGACGTGCAATTTACCAGTAGAGGCTTATTAGTTTTATCCCTGGCCGATTGCAGAAACTACAAAGAAGTAAATAATAGACTAATTAAGCTTAATTTATCTGTTTATCGTCCTTTTTATTTAGTCGGTTTATTACCAAATAATCAAGGGCACTTCTGGTGTTGGGATGCTAATAGGCTTAATGCAGAATCAAACGCGGATTCACTGTTACCCATTACGACATCATCTTTTCAATCTAAAGATGTTATCAAATTTCGTAAGAAATTATATTCCGAAACTATAAGCTGCAATGAAAGCGATAGATTCGAGAAATTAAAGATTTTCCACGAATCACATAACTCCGAACGAGGTGCCTATTCTGTTTGCATGAACAGGCCTGATGCCAGAACAGTTAGTATGAGTAAGATTTCCGTTTCAAACAATGGAATTGAATTTAGTTATCACTCACGTGAAACTAACGAAGAAAAATTTAGTGATGAAATAATGATTAGTTTGGGCATTTTGCGTTAACGTTTCAGAAGCAAGGATGAATGAAAATAATAATCATCGTTTTAAACATAAGTATTTTAAGTTGTTTTTACTAATTTATTTTATTGCTCTTATAATATCCCACATTGTCCGAATTTCCGATAGCCCACTTGGTATCTCACATCCAGAACATCAATTTATAGAATTAAATGAAGTCGATGGAGATAATTTTACAGATAATAAAGTTATTATTGCCTATCGTGAATATTTTCCATCTGCAAATAAAAATGCACCCACTTTAGTGCTTTTACATGGCAGTCCGGTTGCCTCAAATTCTCTCAATAATTTAATAGCAGAACTAAAAGAAAAATTTCATTTGATTGTGCCCGATCTTCCCGGATTCGGTGGGTCGACTCTGGATATCTCAGACTACTCAGTTCGTGCGCACGCTTATTATTTAAAATACTTTCTCGAAATAAAAAAAATTTCCCGGGCCCATTTTTTTGCATACAGCCAGTCTGGTGGAGTCGTTCTCAACTTATCTGAAATCGCACCGCAAATAATTCAGTCTGTGATTTTTGCATCTGCCATCGGGGTCGCTGAGTATGAACTATTTTATAATGAGATAATTAATAAATCTGCACTGGCTTTTCAATTGGCAGCTATATGGATAGCACAAGAATTAATTCCGCATTTCGGATGGATGGATACAGCAATTTTAAATATTCCATACGCCAGAAATTTTTATGATTCAGATCGGATATCATTGCGTAGTTTTCTTCAGCAGCTTTCTTTGCCGATGTTAATATTGCATGGAGAGAATGACAATCTTGTCCCACTAGCAGTAGCCAATGAAAATTTTCGCATTGTTCCTCAGAGTGAACTGGAAGTATTTCAGGATAATCATATGATGGTAATTAACCGTCCTCAAAAAATTGTGCCATTTATTAATAAATTTATATCAAAAGTAGAAACTGGAAAATCTACTAATAAAAGTAGTGCAATTTCAGGAAGACTCGTTGATGCAAACAAACCTTTCGATAATTCAAACGCTCCTCCGTTTATGGGAATCGCTTATTTGGTAGTGATGTTAGTCATAATATTGGCTACACTAGTCAGTGAAGATTTGACCTGTATTGGGGCTGGTTATTTAGCTGCTAATGGAAGTCTTGGATTTACGTCTGCAATTGTAGCTTGTTTTTGCGGAATTGTTATAGGAGATATTTTATTATATGCTATTGGCCGATGGACAGGCTTTCACTTTCTCAACCGAGCACCCCTAAAATGGTTTATATCGCAGAGTGCAGTTGAAAGAAGCAAACAGTGGCTATCGAAAAAAGGGCCGGTCTATATATTAGTAACACGATTTATTCCTGGAACACGGTTGCCATTTTACTATGCATCCGGAGCACTTAAAGCTCCATTTTGGGTTTTTGCATTTTATTTTTGTCTGGCGTCTGCAGTTTGGGTGCCACTCTTAGTTTTTCTGGCAATGATTTTAGGCTCTCAAATGTTGGACTATTATATTAATTATCAAGCAAATGCTATCTACTCTCTAATTGTATTAGCATTTGTTCTCTATTCTATTATTCACATACTTATCCCGTTATTTACATATCGAGGAAGACGAATTTTGATTTCTAAATGGTGTCGGTTTTGGCAATGGGAATTTTGGCCATTATGGAAATTTTATCCACCTATAGTTTTTTATGTATTATGGTTAGGATTAAAAAATCGATGTTTAACTCTCTTTACAATTTCAAATCCAGGAATTCCTCACAGTGGATTTATTGGAGAAAAAAAATCGGAAATCCTGGATAACCTAAAAGGCGCATCAGATTCGATAGCTCAATGGTGCTTGATTAAATGTTCAGAAAAAGACGATGCAAAATTCTCTAATTTAAAATTAATTTTGAATAAAAATAATTTAGACTATCCGTTAGTGTTCAAGCCGGATGAGGGACAACGTGGACTTGGAGTTAAAATCATTCAAAATTTTGAAGAAGCAAAAGAATATATAAATCTATCAACAGTTGATACGATTATTCAGGAGTTTATTGACGGATTTGAAGTCGGAATTTTTTATTACAGATATCCAGACGAGCCATCCGGACATATTTTTTCTATAACCGAAAAGAAAATTCCATATATTATTGGAGATGGTGTCAGAACTATCGAACAATTAATATTAGATGATGAAAGAGCAGTATGTATGGCCCCGTTTTACCTGGATAGTTTTCATGAGAAATTATTTGATGTAGCAAAGAAAGATGAGAAAATTTCATTAACAGATGTTGGAACCCATTGCAGAGGAGCAATATTTTTAGATGGAGATTATCTGATTACTGAAGGGCTCACTCAATGCATTGATGAAATCAGTAAAAAATTCGACGGTTTTTACTTCGGTCGTTACGATATAAAAACTCCTGGTAAAGATGACTTAAAAAAAGGCGAAAATTTAAAAGTTATTGAGTTAAATGGAGTCACGTCTGAGGCAACCAGTATTTACGATCCCAAGAATAGCTTAATTTATGCATATAAAAAATTGATGAAGCAGTGGGAGATAGCATTTAAAATCAGTAAACAAAATCTTAAAAAAGGCCACAAGCCTGTTACGGTTAGGGAATTGTTTGATTTATTCATACAAGCATCCAGTCGGCAGCGTGAAATTGACTGATTTAATTCCAAATTCTTCCTCAAGATGAGAATAGAAAAACTTTTACTCCCCTAATTTTTTCTTTAACTCAGCAACTTCCTTTTTCAAATTTTCGTTCTCTTTAATCAGTTCATGCTTAACAGATTCTTCATGACGCTTAGCATTCATACTATTCATCGCACTGTTAATTGAGCGGCTCAGATTTTCCTGAGAAATATGTTTCTTACTCAAATATTCTTCAGCACCTCTTTTTAATGCTTCGACGACTGCAACTGATGATTCGGATTCATCCTCACCCAGAAGAACAATAGGCCAATGAATTCTGCCAAATTGACTTTCAACATCGACAAGAAATTCCAGGCTATCTGATCCGGGAAGATTAAAATCGAGAACAATACAATCGATTGATAAAATATTGCAGTAACCTAAAGCCTGCTCAATATCTTCAGCTTCGATTATGTCATAGTTATTACTATTATCATCAAGAAGTAATTGTTTATACAATTCTGATTCTTTTGGATTATCTTCAATAACTAATATTCTAAACAATTTTGAACTATTCATAATGTAGTGTGCATCATTATTAATAGCAGTTTAGAGTTTATAGGGGTGAGTGAGTGTGGGAATTAAATTTTAAATTAAAAAAAAATACAATTTATTTTTTTGGGTCAAAAATTATTTCTAAATCTTCAATATTTTCTATTCGATGAGTATACTTATCACCAAGTGTTTTTGCTTTTTTCAATTTAATAATATCTCCTCGTTCAATCTCCTCTATCAAATTTTTATTCCTCCTGTCCAGATGACGAGTTTGAAGATCGTAGACATGTTTCTGCCCATCAGCGGCACAACCGGTCATTAAATATTTTCCTTTCATTTTGCTGACTGGGGAAATTAGACGAAACATCTTTTCTGTATTGTTAGGAAGTTGTTTTGGACTATTTTTCCCAATGATTAAAAAACTAAATTTTAATTCTCTGATAGAGCGCCATAATTTACGATTCACCAACTCCATACTCTTTGGAGGATTCCAACTCTTGACTTCCTGACACCAAAACTTCTGCTCATTTAATAACGGGCATTTTTCACTGTGTAAACAAGGTCCCCAAATAAAAAATTCTTTTTTTTCTGAAATATGATTTCTCAGTTTTTCTAATCTTTCAGATGTCAGACATAAGGCCGGTTCGATTATACACAAAAGACCATTTGGGGAAAGCTGTTTTGATAGATCAAGTAACCAGTTATAAATATTTTCAGTATCTTCAAATTCAATTACTTCATTTATTGAATAACTGAAAATTATTAGATCAAAAATATTATCAGCGATTGATTGGAGTTTTTTATAACGAGTATAGTCAGCAACATGATGTTGGAATGTGATATTTTTTAACTGATTTCTTAAATCAAAACGCATTTCCTCAGACCATTGAAGGCTCAGACTGGATTGATCCACTGAATGGACTAGTATCGGTCTATTTACGAAATTGTTTCTTAATTCAATTGCTGCACTTTGTCCGGAAGCACCCAACCCGGATCCCAAATCGAGGATTTTTAATGTGTCATTTGATGTTGGATTCCATTGTCTGAATTTTAAAATTTCCGAAATTGGAAATTGAGTTCTTGCATACATTTGAGGGAAAAAGAAAATTCCGTAACCGACGAGTAGTCGTTCATTTTTACTGTAATTCCTGATCGGATCAGTTCGACCCAATGTAAAAAGGTCACTCAGTTCCTGAACAGCACTTTGTAGTTGTGGGAGTATTTGTTCGAGACTATCTTTTTTGAAATAATTGCAGGCTTTTTCAATCCACCAAGATTCCAAATAATCAGGATAGTTTTCTAAATTTAATTTTTTTGCCACGGATAAAAAAGGTAGAGATATCTGTAAATATATAGATAATTCTTATAACTAGAATTGCACTTATCATAAACACTTACAATCCAATATTATTAAGAAATACTACCCAAGGTTTTCTTCGAACAATAACTCTATAGCGATTGTCAAATTTTTTTTGTATATTTTTAATTTCAGGGCTAATAAACTAAATGATTGTACAGATATAAAAAATTGAAAGCCGGATAGATTGTCACAACTTGCCTCTGCTAGCCTCGCTACCGAGTCCCAATTTATATTGGGACGACATGATCACGAGAAAACATGACAATAGGTTTTTACTTTGTCATCGCGAGGAATGAAATGACGCGGCGATCCATGACTATTTACCGGACATGAATTTTGATATTTGCTATAACTGTTTCTCGGTCTTATTGAAATTTCTAATCTCAACGCATAATTTTGGCATCATTTTCTTTAAGATTGAGTATCTGCTTTGTTTGAATCTAAAGTAGATTTATTATAAATACTTAACTCAAATTTAAAATTATCTGTGAAAACCTCCCTGACATTAGATTTTGAAATCCAGGATCGACTAATATTTTCATGTGCTGAAGATCCAAATAAAATACTCTTTGAAGACTCTCGTGATTACTCAACGGATGATGTTAAGAAAATCGAGTCATTGATCAGCGATTATCGTTCTGCTATTGATGATTTATCATCCACGGCAAAACAAAAAAAACTTCTAAAGATCGGGCAGGAATTTTTCGATTGGTTAAACGGGTCTGCTTCGTGGATGTTAAAAGCACTCGATAAATGCGATGGGCCTCCATTAATTCTTGAAATAACCGTCAGTCAACATCCGAGTAAAAATCAAAACGAGCTGACCTTTATCGAGGCACCATGGGAATTGCTTGCCGATAAAGATGGTTTTCTGGCCGCTAATAAGTTTGTCCAGTTTTCTCCGTTGCGTCGACTCGGAAAGCACAATGAACCTTCACCACCTTCGAATTATCGGCCATCCACTATTTTCATGGCTGCGGATCCATCAGGGGCAACTTCGCTAAGTTATGAAGCGGAGGAAAACGCTATTATTAAAAACACCGGAGCTATCGGTATGGACTTGATTGTCGAAGAAACAGGAAATATCGATTCACTGGTTGATTGCATTGGTTTTCAGGATGCAGTAGATATTTTGCATATCTCCTGCCACGGAAATAATGAGCCGTCTCCAGCATTATCCCTAGAATCTGAAGAAGGGTCTGGTGAACGCGTAACGCCGGATAAATTTTCTAAAAAAATAGCAAATAAAAAACCACGTCTTGTTTTTATTTCCGCTTGTCTTACTTCTTCTCCTGATAAGCTTTTTAATAGTTTTTCAACTACCTTGCTTGAATATGGCTATCCCGCCGTTATTGGTTGGGGCGGTTCTGTAGGTGACAATGAAGCTGCACGGTTTGCTACATTATTATACGACAGGATTGCTCACCATGACAGTATAGAAGATGCTGTCGCCTCCGCACGTTTCAATTTATTGTCTCCGGATGATGAAACGCCCCATCCAAAAAATTCTGAGGACTGGCACCTAGCCCGTCTCTATTTGAAAAGTAATGGCGGCGGCGTTATATCGAAAGGCAATGAAGCACGCCAATCAGCTGATATCGATGCTGGCTACAAAGCCATACTGCAAGCAAAAGACGACACCATTCCGGTAGCCGGTCGCGAAGAGTTTGTCGGACGGCGGCGGCAGATGATGCCTTGTCGGATATTTTTGGCATCGATATGGATGTGGAACAAACTCCAAGCAAAAAATCGACAAAGAAAAAATCGGCATCCGATCCCGGCCGTAAGAAGCAAACTGTAAAAAAGAAAGTTACTAGAACTTCGACTAAAAAGAAAACACCCACAAAAAAGACACCCACAAAAAAGACGGCCACTAAAAAGACGGCCACTAAAAAGACGGCCACTAAAAAGACGGCCACTAAAAAGACGGCCACTAAAAAGACGGCCACTAAAAAGACGGCCACTAAAAAGACGGCCACTAAAAAGACGGCCACTA
>JAJFLR010000079.1 GCA_021772565.1 Opitutales bacterium
TTTTCAAATTGAATTGAAATAATGACACAAATTTCAGTCAACTTACCTGATTTCGGATGTCCAATTAATTACAAACAGAACGTGAAAACGCTGAAATTTTATGGCACTGCTTCGAAATAGGGGTTTCCGGCCAAGCACTAACTAAGAATTATTTTTACTATAGCAATTTAAATCTAGAAACATATCTATAATTAAAGTAGTCAAATTAGAAATTAAATTCTTCCATCCAATTTATTTTAAATAATCAAAACGATCCACTAATTTTGATACAATTTCTTGAAGTGTATTTGCAGAAGTAAACAACACACAACCTATGAACATCACAAAAATCAGCAAATTAATAATTTTTATCTGCACAACTTTTATATTATCCGGATGTGCATCCTTTCCTTTACATACGGCAATAAAAAAAGGTGATCTCAAAACAGCAAATGCACTTATTGCCAAAGGGAAGTTAACCAATAAAGAAGATTTTCATGGTGCTACACCCCTTCACTATGCTGCTAAACTTGGCCCAGAAAGTATAGTTGAAAATTTACTGACTAACGGAGCTAATATTGATGCCAAAACCCGCTTGGGTGAAACGCCTTTAATGTATTCAATTTCGGCTCTAAACCATGACACAACTGCCGCATTAATTGAAAAGGGGGCAAATTTAAATGCAAAAAATAACGCTAATGAAGACTTGATTCATTTTACAGCCAAAAATGGTTCTATTGGTATAGCAAAAAAATTAAACAAGCTCGGTTTGGATATCGACCAACCTGCGAAAGATGGCGCCAGGCCATTGATGACAGCAATTGCTTCAAATCAAATTGCAATGGCAAAATATTTAATAAAAGCCGGTGCCAATATTAATACACCCGACTACGCGGGACAATCTCCAATTCATTATGCCGTAAATTTTGGTCATACTGAAATTATTACCAATCTACTAAATCGCGATGCCCTCATTAACACAAAAAACATACAAGGGTATTCGCCACTGCACACAGCTGTGCAAAATGGCCATAGTGAAATAGTCTCGCTGATAGTTAGGTCAAAATCAAATTTGAACATTAAAAACAATACCGGAGATACTCCGCTTAACTTAGCATTAATTCATAATAAGATCCAACCTGCAGAAATACTACTGAATGCCAAAGCAGATGCCGCGATTTCCAATTCTCAAGGTATGGCACCGTTAATGTATGCCGCACAAAACGGTCATTCAAAAATAATTCAATCACTCATAAACAAAAACATAGATATCAATTTAACAAACAACAAAGGACAATCGGCCCTGGAATTAGCAATTAAAAATAATCGATATGAGTCCGCTCAATTAATATATGACTCTAAAGCTGAAACATCGAATATAGAATCAAAAAACATTTTAAGCTATTACGCTATGCTTGATCTTTTGGAAGCTACAAAACTTAAAAGAAATGCGGATCAATTGATGAGTGAAAGCGTTACCACAGATGCTGATTTTTTACTTAACGAAGCTAACATCAAATTTAATCAGGCAGCTGGTAATTATGAAAAATTAGCTACCAGAATGAAAAAGAAAAGAAAGAAAAGAAAAATTGGATCATTCATGAACGAATTAATCAATGCGGCGGCTGCCGGTGCACTCGACGGAATAAGTGGCACAAATACATATCAACAAGCTTATTTTCAAAATTCTGCACATCGTAATGTAAGTCTACAACAAGAACTCACTAAGCTGACAAAATTGGAAGCTACCTACCAAAAACTTAAACAAAAATGTTTAACTTGTGCTGAAGGTTGCAAAAAATAATTGTAAATACCTACCTTGAAAAGTTAATGATAGATGAAAATTTTTAATCAATATTATTTTGCAGATATCTTTGTCGAAGAAAAAGTAGTTGTTGAAATAAAGGCTCATGAAAGTTAATTAAAAAAAGAAATTGGACTTTTAATAAACTTTGGGAGCACAACAGTTGAATACAATAGAATGATTTTAACTGAAAAAGAAAAAAATCCGTGTTTAATCAGCGTTAAATCCGTGGCCTAAAAATTGTTCGATAGAAATACCATTGTTTATAAGAGGTAGGTAGTTACCTTTAAAACCAGCTTCGTTTAATGACTTTTCCATTGTTAACATGGATTTCCGTGTCCGACAAAGTCCATGCAACAAAATTACGTGTTCATTAGTATTCATAATATAAAATTAAATGACCCAATAAAACATGAATCTTGCAAATCAAAAACGGTTGTAATAATCTATTAAAATTTACAGGTTTCCATATAAATATGAAAATAAACTTCTTATTCCAACAATCAATATTTATACTCTTTCTTCAATATTCAGTAATCGCACAAAACTGCAATGAAGCTGTTCGTTATGATTTTAATGATCTAAGTGACTGGGAAGATGCATCACAGTCCGACTATAATTTTAATCAAATTTCAATTGTTCCCGACCCTACTTCTAATAACGGTAACAATGTTTTAAGATTGGAAACTGACCCAACGGTTGTCGTAACAGGTCAGCGTTTGAAGATGAAAACAAAATTAAATTGTTTTGGTGCAGGCCGTTACATTTGGAGAGTATTTATCCCTGTTGATGCAGAGAGAGAGGGTGAAGCTGCGCCGTTTCAAATTGGAGATCGAGCAAGTATCGGACCATTTTTATTTTCTGGTGATCCCACTAACGTCAATAATTTTTACGAACTTGATTTTGAAGTTGGATCAGGAACTGCAGGTACCGCAGTAGATTTTGGATTACAACCTCCAAACGATCGACTTGAATTTTGTGCCGCTGATAACGAACTTTTAGTTTTTATGACTAAACATGATAACCATCCCACTGAATCAGACACAGACACTCCGCCAAATACAACTAAGCAACTTATTAAGAAAGGCCATTGGTATTTATTTGAAATAAATTTAAGCTTAGTTAAATATCAGGAGAAAAATCGTTATTTTGCCAAATGGATAATTGATAATAAAATCATAAAAACTTCGTTATTAAGTTATGGAGATGAGATAACATTCCCCATCTTTTGTAGCGTTGAAAATTTAAGTTTTATTGGTGATCATCTGCCAAATCAAAAAAGTTATGCCTATTATGATTACGTAGAATTTATTCCACATTCCATTACTGAGATAATTGATTTTGATATTGAAGCAAATAAACCTGCACTGATCCACCACTGGAGGTTAAATGAACCAGGAGGAGAATTAGCTCATGACAGTGCTTCATTTTTACCGCATACTGGTCGTCATGAAGGCAATTCGATTTTTAATCAAACAGCCCCGACTGAAAATAATTTAGGCAGAGGTGTCGAATTGACCGGTGGGCAAATTTGGGTAGACAGTATCAACTTTGCAGCAGCACGACTCAATACATTGACAACTAATTTTACAGTTTCAGCATGGGTCAATCCAAACACTGTATCGAACACAAATAAAATAAATCCTGTTTTTGGAAGAGATAGGCGACCTTTTGAAACATTTAGTAGAGGTTGGGGATTCGGATTAAAGGGAAGTGAAGTATTTTTTTATATCAATAATTTAAATAGCACACTACCGACTGAAACAGTCAGCTCAGGCGCTAACATTTTAGCAGGTCAATGGTCACATATTGCAGTAACTTTTAGTAGTGAAAGAAAAGCAGAATTTTTTGTTAACGGAATAAGTATTGGAAAAACTGAAACGTTAGCGGAAATTAATTCTTCCGGATTTGAATTATTTCATGGCAATTGGTTTATCGGTTGGGAAGTCAGTGATGGCACAAGTTTTTCTACTATATCTGGCGAACATTACCTTGGCAAGTTGGCCGACATACGATTATACAATTATACTCTGTCAAGTGATGAGATAAAATCTATTCTTATAGATTCTGATTCTGACGGTCTAAATGATTCTTGGGAAACACCCGCTCTAGGTTCCTGTATAAACAGAGTTTTACCATCGCACGATCTAGATAACGATACTACTATTAATTTACTGGAATATGCTTTTGGCATGAACCCAAAAATGAATGATTCAAACCAACTTCCTATATTAGGTAAAACGGAGCTACAATCTAAACAATATTTATCTATCAGTTATCACAAACCTAATAACGTTACTAATCTAAAATATGAACTTGAAGTTACTACTGATTTAATAAAATGGGAAAATATCAACAAAACAATATTTGTCGGTAGTGAAGAAGTTATGACCGGATTAACAAGACTAACTTTTCGCAGCAATGATTCTATAGATGATTTCCCCAAACAATATATGCGGGTTAGTATAAATCATATTAACCTATAGAATTACATATTGTATTCTATAACTGTAAAATTACATTCTTGATTTAATCTTATAACCGTCAGCATCTTCAAATGAACCAAGGGCAATCATCACAAGGTCAACAATCACCCAAACACCCAAACCACCTAGAGTTAATAACATGACTAATCCAGTTTTCATTTTACCGACATAAAATCGATGAACTCCCAGAAACCCCATAAAGAAACAGAGAATTAATGTTAGTCCGTAACCTCTCTCACTTGTATCTATGCTAGCCATTCCATTTTTTAATTATATTGTCGGACCTTAGATTAATTTTGTATCAAAATCAAATTTTTATGATGTGTTAAATAAATTATTGATTCAAATAATACACCTCTCACAGCTTAGGTAAATTTACCAAGTGCAAAAATCAAGTATTATCTCAAAATTTTTAATCAAATAAATTACTAAGTGTATAATGGAGTATAATCTAAAAATATTCTTATTTACTTAGATCTCTAGTTTAAGATAGTTAATATTGAAATCTTGATACTATGTTCAAAATCAATAATTTAAGAAAATCAACGCGCAATAGTATCAACTTCCTAATACGATCTAAATTTTCGGTATTATTATTATTGGTTGTATTGGGGAGCATGGGCTTAAAAATTTACCTGGCACCATTGATTTTAAAAGATTTAGTACCCGATACGGTGTATGAATTGGACTTTGCGGTTAATATTGTAGAAGACAGCAAAGATGAGCATCGAATATTTACCTATTTACCTCAGTCAGATGAACGGCAAATCGTTTTTGATTTCAGCTTGGACACCGGAACATTTTCCTATACCCAAAAAGACAATGTTGAGGGCCTAAAAGCATTTTGGGAAGGAGTCCCGACAGGGAACATACGCCCTATTGGATATAAAACTAAAATCAAACTTAATGCGGTAAAATTTGAGATAAGTTCAGATGTTATTATCCCTAAAAATTATCCGGATATTGATGAAAAATATTTAGAAGAATCTGGTATGATTATTTTTCATCATCATGAAATTCAATCAACCTGGAATCTGATAAAGCCAAAAAATAATAATAATCTAACCGATACGATAACTTCTATTTATAATTTTATTTTCAACGAAATTGAAACCCGTAAATCTCAAGCTGCACTCGATACAGTAAAACTCATCCAGCTTAAGGAAGGCAGTCCATACAGTAAAGCATTACTTTTCACGGCACTTTGTCGCCTTAATAACCTTCCATCAAGAATAGCAGGTGGACTCGTTCTTGAAGGGCAGAGCAAAGAACATTGGTGGAATGAAGTTTATATAGAAAACAGATGGATTCCTTTTTGCACAATTTATGGTTACTTTGCTGAAATTCCTACAGAGTTTTTAAAGCTCTACATAGACTCCAATACTGCAATGCAAGCAACTGATGATCTCGTTTATAAAAAGCAATTTCGGTTTTCTAAATTTTTAAATGCGAAGCAGGAAAAACAATTGAACAGAAGTGACAAAACACAAAAATTTAATGCGATGTATATTTTGCATCAATTCGGACTGGATTCTAAAACATCCGGTGTTTTCCTTCTATTTCCATTAACAGCATTAATCACCGCATTTTTTAGAAACATAATTGGACTGCTTACATTTGGAATTTTCATGCCGATGTTGATCGCTGCTGCATGTCGATACACTGGAATTTGGGTAGGGTTAACCAGTTTTACCGGCATCGTTATCATTGCAGCTTTATTCCATGGATTATTTGAAAAATGGCGAATACATAAAGTACCGCGGATGGCTGCGGTCATTACAATTATCACATTAATGATGATTGCGTTAGTTGTAGTTTTTGGTTCCGAGCTTAATACAAAAATGAATTTATTAGCGATGTTTCCAGTCGTTATATTATCATTTACAGCTGATAAACTAAATAATTACATCGAATCAAAGGCCTGGCATGATTTATCAGTCGCTACGTTATCAACAATTATTGTAATAATTTTATGCTATGCGGCATTTAGCTCTGCATTGTTAAGAAGTATTTTTGCAACTTTTCCGGAACTTATTCTACTCGTACTGTTAGGACAAATCTGGGTTGGACAATGGGTTGGTCTCAGGTTAATGGAACATAGAAGATTTAGAAAATTATTACAAGATGAACAACAATTGGTTCCTCTTAAAGAAGGTAATTCTTCAGTCATGGGATTAAATTTCAGAAATCGCATAATTGTTGATCAACTCAACCCAAAATCACTTTCTGAAAAAGCAGATGATAAAATCGAAGCAAAGGAAGCTTTCAATAATTTTAATGTCCCCTGCCCCGATACGTTAGCTATTATTGAAAACAGTTGGGAGATTGAGCCATTTATTGAAAAATCTATAACTCTGGAAAAATTTGTTATCAAACCAAACAGAGGATCAAAAGGTAATGGCATTGTAATTATTACCGGAAAAGATAAAAATGGTCTGATTAGTGCTTCTAACGAAAAGTGGAGCGATGAAAAACTGGAACAACATTTAATGGAAATTCTCAATGGTTATTATTCAAAAAACGAAACCCCTGATAAAGTTTTAATTGAAGCAATAATCGAACCTCATTCATTTTTAACAAATTTTGCGCCCAATGGAATTGCAGACATAAGAATTATTTTATTGAGGGAACGCATAGTCGCTGCAATGCTCAGACTCCCGACAAATCAATCCGGCGGGAAATCAAACTTACATCAGGGTGCAATTGGTGTGGGTGTAAATATTGAAACCGGAATCACGACAAGTGGAATGGATCGCGGTAAAGTTGTTGAGTACCATCCGGACTCAAAATTAAAACTTGCAAATCAGGTCATACCGCATTGGGACAAATTATTAAGTGTTGCCCATAATGCACAAAAAGCTATACCCCTAGGATATGCGGGTGTCGATATATGCATTGATAAAATCATTGGACCTTTAGTTTTGGAGATTAATGCACGACCCGGTATTGAAATTCAAAATATTAGAGGACTGGGATTGATGGATGAGTTTAAAGACGAGAATTTAGATCTATGAGGAGAAAGCGTAAATTTTATAATAATTCTATAGTTTTGACTACACTCGCACTACTGACAGCCATTACAATTTCTGCGATAGAGAGTTATAATAAAACAAAAAAGCTCGACCCTGTAAAAATCAAAATCAAAAACTCTACTGAAATTGAAGAAGAATTTGTTGAAACAGAACCAACTGCGTCTGAAATTAGTGCACAGGAAAGTATCAATAATGAAGAGAGCATAGTAATCATAAAAAATATTAGAGATGCACAACTCAAACCACCACTTAGTAAAAATAACGTATTGGAAAAATTAATCCTGGATGGTAGAACTAAATTAGCCAATAAAAAATTAGATGACGCAATGGTTGATTTTAAAAAATCAATTTCAATTGAACCAACCGATGCCAGAGGTCATTTTTATACCGGACTCACTACGTCAAGAATAGGTAACCTAATTGAATCATTACCCTATTATCAGAAGGCTATCGAACTGTTTCCAAAATATCAGGGTGCTCATTTTAATTTAGCCATCACACTGCAAAAATTAGAACAATATGATGAGTCTTTAAACTTATATAATCGCACGATAGAATTTGCAGAACCATCAGTAAAAGCAAAGGCCTATGCTGCAAAAGCCAATGTACATAAATTGAGGAAAAACTGGGTGGCCGCAGCAGAAAACTATAATGAGTCATTATTAATTAGAACTGATCATTCTATAACCTGGAAAAAACTGGCCTCAGTTTTAATGAAAATCAATAACCGATCTGATGAAGCACTACAGGCAATTAACAAGGCAATTGAACTGAACAATGAATATGTTTCAGCCTATACACTCAGAGCTAAAATTAATGAACAGAATCGCCAATTCGTAAATGCTATACATGATTATGAGCGAATTCTTAAAATCGATAAAGACAATAAGAAAGCCTTAATCGGACTTGTGCATTTATACCGCAACACCGGCCGTAAAACAAGTGCACTCAATGCTCTCAGAAAATTAATTAAAGAAAACAGGGATAAAGCAAAAAAAAGTTTTTATCAGGGATATATTTATTTGATAGAAAAAGATTATAAAAAGGCACTACCACTTCTTGAGGAAGCCAAATCAAACAAATCCATAAAGCATAATGATAAAAAAATTTTATTGGCTCAATGCCTCGCTTCACTCAAGCAGCACAAAAAAGCACTCAAAATTTATCTGGATTTAATCAAAGATGAAAATTTGTCTGAAGCGTATCTGAGTGCAGCGTCTTCAGCAATAGTCCTGAAAAATAAAGATCTCTCACAACAACTCACAACAAAATTAATTGATATTGCACCTGATGATCCAAATACTTGGATCAACCGCGGAAACTACAATAAACTTATTGGCGCGAATAGTAACGCTATTCGCAACTATAAAAAAGCGTTTAGTCTTGGTTATAAAGATAAGTCAATAAGACTTGATATGGCAAAATTACTGTTGAAAGAAAACCGCACCAAAGAAGCTGTAGAAACTTTTAATGAGCTTACCAAAGACTATCCAAATTTTATTTTAGCAAAAATAAAATTTGCAGAAATACTCTTAAAGAATAAAAAAATTGCTGACGCGGAAAAATTAATAAATGAAATACTTTCAATTAAAAACGATGATCTTGGCGCTATAGAATTATTGGCCAAAATTAAAGAACAACAGGGAAAAATAGATGAATCCATTGGGCTTCTTCAAAATGCTATTAATCAAAAACCGGACAATACTGCAATTCGACTTGAACTGGCAAAAACGTATTACAATGCCAAACGTTATCAAAATTCACTTTCTGAAATCGATAAGATTAGAAAGTTAAATCCTGGATTTCTCAGTGCCAATCAGCTTTATGCAAGTCTCTTAAGTCGTTTAAATAGAGAAAAAGAGGCAATTGAACTATTCAAAAATTTGTTGAAACAATCAAAATCCTCAATTAGTTATGCCTACAACTCTGCACTATTTTTAAAAAATAAAGGAAACACAGAAGTATCTGAAGAATTTTATAAAACAATAATTGCTCATTATCCGAATCATTTAAAATCTAATTTTAACCTTGGAATAATTCTCAAAAATAAATCCCAATTCGATGAAGCGATAAAATTATTAAACAAAGTTAAAGCACTGGATTCAAACCATATTAAAACACATTACACTCTTGCTCTAATTTATGCCAAACAAAAATTTTGGTCGGATTCTCTCAAATCAATCGATAAAACTTTAGCACTTAATCCTAAATATTTCAAAGCACATCTACTTAAAGCAACAGCACATGAAAGAATGAATAATTTCAGGGAAGCTATAATAAGTTTAAATAAAGCAAAAATGCTGAAGCCTAAGAACAACGATCTAGATGAGAGATTAAAAATATTAACCAGCAAAATTAAAAATTAAACAAACTATGATAAAAATAAAAAATATATCCCTAATTGCTAAGTTATTATTCACAGCCACAATAATGTTATCGAACACCAAAGTAATCGGAGTAGAGCTGGATCTTAAATTGGGATTTGATTCAAATCCATTTCAATTAAACAAAAATGAATTATCAGGTTTTTATTCTAAACTGGATGCCTCACATGAATTTGTCTGGAACACCGAAAATGCATACGAATATTTTATTAGTATTGATTTTAAAGGAACTAAGTATGAAGAAAATCGTGATAACGCTGACGCATGGCGAGGGATATTTAAAGCAGGTATAGATTCTCACTCTTTTGAAACTTCAATTGGAAAAATTGATGGAGAGTTTAATATTCAGGTCGGGCATAGAGATAGCACATTCACAAGCAGAACTACAGGCCAGCAATCTACTTCAGGTGGTGTAAATGTGAAAGACCGATACGACAATAACTGGATAGACTTTAAGTTGGATTTACGAAATCGAATAAACAAAAAAACATCTGTTTATCTGGATACAAAATACCGATTAAAAGATTATAGCGACGATTATTCTGCTTTGGCATTGGATCGCCTTGATTATTCGCAATTTGATATAGGACCACGTTTGAAACATAAAATTTCTGATAAAATAATATTAAAGGCAAATTTCGAATACTCGTATCGCGACTATGTAAATCGTTTGGCACAGACTTTGGCTGGCGTTCAAATTGCCGGAAAAAATCTGCAGTATAAAATCTATGAATACGAAGTATCTCTAGCTTATGAGCTTACGGAAAATTGGGATATTGAAATAGGTTATGCATTAGATAAACGTCAAGACAACGCCAGTGGTCGATTTGATAAAACTCAAAATACTGGTTATCTAGAAATTACATATGAACCAAATGAAAATCAGAAATACGAATTTGAGATTAAATATATAAATAGGGAGTTCGACAATGCTACTGTCGATGTTGCAGGCCTGGTAGAGGATATTCGTGAGAAACAAGGCTGGAAAATATCTGTAGACTCTGAAAATAAAATAGAGGTTTATGATATTGAAAACCTCTATTTCACTAGTTCATTAGAAATTGAATCTTTTGACGCACAGTCACCCACTCTCGCTTACAACAGAGTGGTTGCTGAAATTGGACTGAGTAAAGAATTTTAAGATTCAATGATTGAATCAATCATCACTGCTTTCAACTGTATCAAGAACCGCTTTTGCCGCTTTTGTGTTAGCATCAACAACATCAGACATTGAATCTGCTACAGTTTGAAATGTCTTCATCATACTATAAAAAGTATTGACTGGCATTTCGAACATTGCTCCACCTTTTTGTGAATCAGTAGACTTTTTTGCACGATCCATATATTCATCAACCCCTTTATTTATTGCTGTGGCAAATGACCTTGCAGCTTTAGCATAACCATCTTGAAGTTCATCCCAAGCATCAACTTGAGCATCTATCATTTTTGATCCAAGAGAATCATTTTTATCATCTTTTGTAGCCATATTTTTCTCCTTTTTGAATTTAATTTTGTTTAATTTGGTCAACTTTTTACAGTTTCAAAAATAAAATGGGAGAATATACTTTTAATCAAGTAAATTTTTAATATTAAATATACTAATTATTTTATTCGAGCTGAAATTTCAAATTTTAAATTACTATGCCTGCACAAAAAAAAGCACATGATCCCAAACCCCCTAGTTTGGTAAGTGAAAAAAATGAAAATGCTTCAGACAAAACAGAAACAGCTGAAGAAACTGCAGGTAAAATAAAAATTTTACAGAGGCGTGAACAATTAGAATATCGCAGAGATCATCATGATAAATCGGCGCATAAGGATGAAATATTTCACCCATCATTGTTTTATGTCTTTTATCGTTTTATGCTTTGGACGGGACAATTGGTGAAAATGGTTCTGTATAACTGGCTGCATCGAATTATTTCTCCAGATGAGTATCAGCTGAAAACTGCGGAGATGATGAAATCTACATTAGACAGTTTGGGTCCTGCTGGCATCAAAATTGGACAGCAACTCGGTATGAGGTCAGACTTAATCGATCAAGTCTACTGTGACGCACTGCTATCACTGCTCGATCAAGTTAAACCGATGAGTGCTGAAGATGCGATTCAAACTCTTGAAAATGCTTATGGTAAAAAAATAGAAAAAATCTTTTCTATATTCGACCCTAAGACAATAGGCTCTGGCTCTATTGCCTGTGTTTATCAAGCTATTTTACATAGTGGTGAAAAAGTTGCAGTTAAAGTAAGAAGACCTGGAATTGGTGAAAAAATATTTGGCGATACAGAAGCTATTCTAAAACTTATACGCATATCTGAAATTTTAGGTATAATACCCCCAGATGTTTGGAGCTCCTTCATTAAAGAGGTGAGTCATATGTTAAGAGAGGAAATAAATTTTAAAGTCGAAGCCCGTTATACAGAAATATTTCATCGCGAAGCAAAGAAAAATCCCTATGTCTCATCGCCCTCTGTTTATTTTCATCTTTGTCGACCTGAGGTTGTGGTCACCGAATTAGTGTCAGGTGCATTTTTAAGTGAATTTCTAGCTATAGTTGAAAGCAATGATATTGAGAAATTAGATGAATTTAACGAAAGAGGTTTTGATTTTAAGCTAATTGCTGAACGACTTTTCCATGTATTCTTTTGGGAGGTTTTCGAAAGTAATTTTTTTCACGCCGATCCACATCCTAAAAATATTATCGTTAAGCCTGACAATACGTTTATCATGATTGACTTCGGATCCTGTGGCTTAATTTCAAATAGATTCAGAAGGCATTTGAGAAATTTCTACCAAAATTTACTTGATGAAAATGTCTATGGACTCTGCCAATCAATTCTTTCTTCATTGGAACCAATTCCACTTATTGATACTGAAGCTTGCATAAACGACTTAGTCACTGTTGCCAGAAACTGGTTCTTCGCTCAAAAAAGTGATTACTCTGAATGGGAAGAAAAATGTGTCGGCGGTGCTTTCACTAAGTTACTTGGTATTTGCGGCAAACATGGTATCACAAGCCAGGCAGAAGGTGTACGATTTTACCGTGCAAATTTTCTTTATGACTCAATTATTTACCGAATCGATCCATCGGTAGATGTGAACAAAATTTATATTAAGTGGTATCGAGAATATGCCCATAAATCAAAAATTAGATTTATGGAAGAAGCGGAAAAACGAATCATGGGGCCAATTGATGAAGATTACGCCACTATCGAGCAACTTTTAAAAATAAATTTAAAAGTCTTAAATAAAATAGAGGAATTTATAGATTTACCACGTTACAATTTTTTAACCGGTGTCGGTAAATTTGCATTTGCCGCATCAACTTTTATTAAAACTACGATTAACACAGGTATCATCTTTGTTAGCCTTTCTATTTTCAGATACTTGCTTGACCCAATTTGGAGTATGAATGTCCCTAAAGATAGTACACCTATCATCTATGCCTTCATTTTGGTACTTACCAGTAAATTTTTCCAGGGATTGGTTGCAGTAATATTAGCAATACAATTCAGAAAAGTAATTTTGAAGCTCGATACTAAAGAAAGAAGTTAGGTATTATACTTATTCATTACAAACTTAAGGTGTCTTTGCCTCTTTGACTGGTTATCTATTTTACTAAATTAATTTATGATAAATAAGTTAATGAAAATTCTAAAGAAGCTTATAGCATTTACTATAATTATTGGTGTAGTTTTATCATCGCTAGCATCGTATATTGCATATACGTACGATCCAGGCTTTTTTCGTTTTTTATTTAAAGCCTCACCAAGAATAATTAAACATTATACTGTTAGTCAGCTAATTGATTATTACAATGTTGTAAAGTTCTACTACAAAACAGGTAAATCTCTCAACTACGATTATAATAAATCAATTCTGACATTTGACAATGTAATTGCTGATTCAGTTGAAAAAAAAGATTATTATAATGCCGGATATTTCGCCTTTCATCAGGGAAAATTTGAGCAAGCTATCTCGTACCTCAATAAGTTCAATCAAGAACATTCAGAAAATGAAAATTCAATTTTTTGGTTAGCACTCAGCTATATGAAGCTTGCTGAATTAAATAATTGTTTAAATCCTGGTACGACAGAAAAAAAGGCTGTTGTTATGCAAATGGATCAAATGCCTATGTGCTCTTTGCCACTTACTATGATTCATAATGACAAATCATACAGTAAGTCGGCAATTGAACTTTTTCTAAAATTATTGGACAACTATGACTCTAAAAACAAACGTTATATTTGGCTGTTAAATTTTAGCTATATGACAATTGGGCAATTTCCTGAGCAGGTACCTTCAAAATACCTTATCAAAAGTAAATTTACAGATTTTTTTTACGGTGACAGTCAAATTCAATTAAAAAATAAATATCCTAATTTATCACTCATTGAAAAAGCAAAAAACTTTGGCATAGACAAATTTGATGCCGGAAAAGGAGTAGCCATTGAAGACTTCGATCGCGACGGTGATTTAGATATTATAACAGGTGGATTTTATGTATCTACTCATTACTATGAAAATCAAAATGGTACCGCTTTTATTGATAAGTCGAAATCAAGTAATATTTCAAAGATAAAAGGCGCACATCTGATAACCGCTGCAGATTATAATAATGATGGCTGGGTTGATCTATTTATCTCTCATGTCACTGGCACTAATCCTAACGGAGGGTTTGCTTTACTGGAAAACCAACAAAATGGCACTTTTAAAAACGTAACAATTTCATCAGGTTTACTTTCGAAAGATTCATTAATCAACAACTCAACCTGGACCTGGAATTCCGCTTGGGGAGATATAGATTTAGATGGCGATCTAGATCTCTTTATCTGTAACTATCAGGGCTATAATATTTATCATCATGGTGTACCTACTTACCCATCATATTTATATAGAAATGATAATGGTAAGTTTACTGACGTCACAGAAGCATACGGTTTAAAAGAGGTATTAAAAAATGAATGCCTTACCGGTGCAGCATTTGGTGATTATAATGATGATGGATACCCTGATTTAGCAATTGCCGGTACAACCGGTGGATTTAATCTGTTATACAAAAATATTAATGGTGAAAAATTCTCTTCGACAAACTTGATTAATACTAAGAACGAAATCCCATTTATGGTTTCCTTTTTAGATGCTAATCACGATGGCAAATTGGATATTTTTTATGCAAATATTGGCCCTGCTGACTCAGCAATAAAATATGCGGCATTTGATAACATGGAGAAAAAATTTGGATTTAATCGATTATTGATTCAAACTGATGATGGAAATTTTGAGGAGATGAATCCAGCTTTTCAGACTGATTTTCCTATCGCTACGATGAGTAACAACTTTGGCGACTTAAATAATGATGGTGCATTTGATTATTACTTTGGTACAGGTGGACCAGAACCATGGTTTATTATGCCAAACATGTTATTTATAGGAAAATTAGATAACGGCCAACCAACCGGGCAGGTAGAAAACATCACACCTTTATTTGGTGTAGGAAATATTCAGAAAGGCCACGGTATTGTATTTTTTGATTTTGATAATGATGGCGATCAAGATATTTATTCAAGTTTGGGTGGTGCCTGGCCAAGTGATGCGTGGCCCAATCAATTTTTTGTTAATGAATCAAAAAATAATAACAGTTGGGTAAAAATTCGGCTACAAGGATCAAAATCTAATTATTACGGATTGGGCGCTAAAATAAAAGTAACGGCAATAAATAAAGGAGGAGAGAAAAGAATACGTCACTACTTAATGGATAATAAAAGTGGTTTTGGGAGTTCACCCTATCTGGCGCATATTGGACTTTATGATTCAGTTGAAATTACCGATATTGAAGTCAGATGGCCGTGCACAAAAAAACCCCAACATTACAATGGTAACATCAAGGCTTTAAATTTATTAAAAGAAGAAAATTTAAGTATTGTTCAAAAATAGATTTTTTAACAATACTTTTTTCTATAATAAACTAACGCCAAAGCCCCAAGTCCAATCATCGAAGCATAGAAAGAGGGTTCGGGAACAGCAGCGGCTTGTGTATTTATAGTTAATTTTGCACGATTAGAACCCCATATAGTCATACTTATATTATCACCATAAACATCAAATGTACCATCCAACAAATCACTATATAAACTGCTATCAATTGAAATTACACTGTTCACTGCAAATGAGTCGCCAAAGACGCGCCAGGGCCCAGGGGAACCAGCGCTGTTGCCACTAGCTTGACCTATAGTTGGCCCAGAAGTATTTGTCCCTGCATGTAAACACAAAAACCCGGAGTCCGCATCAATTATATCAACTTCAATTTGTGCGGATAGTATAGTGTCGGTGGGAGTAATTGTATAACTATGTGTCCATGCTTTATCTGTACTAATAAAACCACCTGTCAAACTACCAGTCGGTGCGGCTGACGATTCGGTTCCAACTGTGCTGACAATTAACTCAGCATGTACATTTGACTTGAGTAATATAACGCTAAAAAGAGCAATAATTGTGATACTCAATATCATAGCTTTGTTTTGTAAACCAATTTTATTTTTCATTGTTAACTTACTTTATACTAGATGAATAATTATGATGTGATATTAACAAATTTAAAATTAAATTGATAAATTATCGACAAAGTTAGGAGGGCTTTACTCGTCTTCATCAAAATTATTTTAAATTTAGACTCTAGACTTATTGACCATTTAATTTTCTATCAAGCCTAATTTTATAGCTCAGCTTGTAATTTTCTAAAAAATATTTCACGATCTTATGACTAAAAATTGAAAAGATATTACTTCGTCAAATTTGTCTATTTTGTTGTTACTTACTTGATTCCAAATAAGTCCACAAAGATTTCCCTATTACTTCACCATAGTCTTCTACCGTTTCCGTTTCTATATCAGTAAAGTAGAAATCATATTGAGTTTTACGCTCATGCCACAACGGAGTTGTACAATAACACAATTGATACCACTCAGCATGACCAGACTTTGTGATAACTGCACTCTTCATTGATTTAACAATTTCTCCACCATCTGGTCTTTGATTAGCTATTGTGCCATCAGAAAGTTTTTTGAAAAACTCACCTACTTTCTCTTCTACGATTTTTGCTTTAACTTTATATATCATCTTAAAAAATAATTTTTTTTTAGCAGTAATGCTTGGCTTTAACATATTAATCATTTCAACCCCACTGATCCATGATTTCCTCTAACGTCTTATCAATATCAGTATGATTAAACTCAAAACCATTCTCCAAAAAACGTTTAGGGATACAATTTCTACCCGTTAGTGCTAAACTTGCCTCAGTTCGCAAAACATATCGTGCCCCAAATTTGACTGCCCATTCTGGCGCTGGTGGACTCCAAGGTCGACCAATTGCCTTGCGCAATGATTTCATAAAAGTACGATTGTTAACAGCAGATGGCCCAGTTGCATTAAAAACTCCCGATAAATCTTGATCCTCCATACATCTCAATATCATTCGATTCAAATCCTCAACATGCAGCCAACTAATATATTGCTCACCTGACCCAACTGTTCCACCAAGAAAAAACTTTGTTAAATTTCTCAGTGGCACTAACGCTCCGCCATTTGCACCCAGTATAAAGCCAATTCTTAGCATACACTTTCTAACTGATGATAAATCAGATTTGAAAAATGCTTTCTCCCATTTTTCACATGCTCCAACAGAAAAATCATCACCGTGAGGTGCAGTCTCATCACACACTTCAGTTGTATCTCCATAAATTGCCAGTGATCCTGACTGAACAATCACCTTCGGTCGCTCTTCTTCTTTAATCTCAGTAATTGCATCATCAATGACACGCACTGACAGAATTCTCGAATTAATAATCTCAAGGCGATTCTGCTCATTGTGTATACAATTAACAGAGCGACCGGTAAAATTTACTACTGCTGCTACACCTCGTAATTCTTCCTTCCATTTGTCTACAGTTTTTCCATCCCATTTTACTTCATATTGTTTACTGGGCGTTCGAGTTAAAACGATACAGCTATAACCTTTTTTTTCTATAAAATTCCTAAACGAACTACCGAGAAATCCTGCTCCACCTGCTAAAATAATTTTTTTCATTTATGAAACAGAATGATTTAAAATTTTCACAATAGTCAAAGAATAAGTGATACGTTTGTTTGCAACTTATCTAACCTACGTATAAAAATTCAGTACAAAATATTATCTATTTTTGATATTTTCTATTCTTTATAACTATGAAAATCATAGCGAAACAGCCTAATAATTGTGCGTATGTTGATGTCTCTGGAATAATCGGTCGTAACGCTAAATCACTCAAAGTATTGCTGCTCAGTTGCCCTAAATCGACAGGTGCATTACCTAATGGAATTTTTGCTAAGCGAGTACCGGATGCACTATTCATCAAACCAAACAATGTATCACTCTCATCAAAGCTGATGCCATTAATATTAGAGTGCGATGAAAATGTTCCCAGATTTGCCAATACCCCTCCTGTACTTGGGTTTATTTGATAAAATTGACTCGTCGCCGGTGTACCACTAACTGTTACATCCTCACCAAATAAATCTCCATCTGAACGAAATGCCAATCCATCCGTATCTATGCCAATACTACCTACTGATGAAATAGTACCATCTAACAGATTTACAGTGCCTAATGTACTGGAACTACCAAAAACAGATGGATTATAAGAGATAAATAAAGTTCCATCACTTGGACGAGTCGACATACCTTCCACCGTAGGAGCATAGTTCGCTTGAATCAAATTAGCAGATCCGGTATCGGGATCTATCTTATAGAAATTATATTGGCTTGAGATTATGAGTGATGCATATAAATTATTTGAATCTGTGAAAGACATTCCATCTGATCCACTAAAATCCACACCCACAGGACCGATATCAGTAATCGATAAGTCTGTTGTATTAATAGTAACTAACCTGTCACTGTTCGCATCCAGACTGTAGAGTATAGCAGCATGGGTGACAGATGATAGTAATGCTAATATTACAGTGAGTAAAAATAATTTTCTATCAATTTTTTTCATAATTTATATTTCTTGAATTAACAGGGACGACGAGACATAGAGCAAGGTGCCCAACCATTACCTATACATATTAATGCTCCCTCAAAAAAGTTGTCTGCATCCATTTTGTTTTTCTCTCCTGACTTACTTCGACAACATTGATATTTTCCTCTGACATCAGGATTATCTTGATCACTAGTATCCTCCATATGATCCTTAAAATATTTCAAAATATTTTCATATTCATCTTTTGTAAGATCAAGTTTTATTTGATGCTGCCCATCTTTAGTTTCATTATGTTCATAGTTCATATACTTACTCTCTGTTTTAATGATTAATTGAATATATTAAATATCAATATTTATAAATAAAGTCAGTCAATTGCCAAGTGAATATTAACGATCACTATTTTTCTTATATTTATTTGGAACTTCAAGTCTGTCGCGAATGGTCATTATTGCCTCGTAAGTTTTGTATTTGACCATTAGGCTCTCAAAAACTATTCGGATCATCAATGTACCAAATACTAATGACATGACCCACGCCCAATTGTCATGTGTGTACAACCACCAAGAACCATACAAATTACCGGCTATACCTGACCAGAATAAAACCTGTAACAAAACTGGAGTAACGAGGCACCTGAAAGTTAGTATGTCTATTAACTTTTTCATTTATTCCTAAATCTTTCTAATCGAATAGGTATTACGGACTGTTAAAAATTTGAAGTTAAACCGGAAAAACACATACAAGAATCTATAAGAGATTACAATTCTAGAATAATATTTGAGACAACAACATTTCAATAAGAATGCAAATAGATAACGATAAATTTTAAATATGTCTTACGCAAACGAACAAAAATTAGCCCATAGTCTCAACTTATGCAAGAAGGCATGGCTATGGTCGAGTAAAAGAGGCAGCTAAGTTGAAAATTTATGCGCTTTTCTTGTGAAATCTGCCAACAATCAATATAACTGAAATACCAAATATAAGAGCATTGGTAGAAAGTTCAGGAACAACCGGAACTTAATTTAGCTGATAACTATAGTTCTCAAATAAACCATAAATGGAATTGGAGAAGCATTATAACCAACGCCTAACTTTATTTTTAAAAATTTTGTACTCATCACCAAACTTTGCTGCCAAATAAATTTCTTCTTTCTTGATAGCAGTATGATAAACCAACGCAACTGAAATTGCTAATGAGATTATCATCCAAAGACTGTTTACGATTATGCCAATTCCAACCTGCATCACACAAAGTGCCAGGTAAATAGGGTTACGTGAATATTTATAAATGCCTGTTGTTATGATTTTTTTTGTCGGTTTCCATGGCTCAATATTTGTTTGTGCGCGACTAAAAGTATTCTTACCTATTATAACGATACTGATTCCTAAGCCTAGGATTATGATTCCAATATATTTGTGAAATAAAACATCAGCAATACCGATCGGCCAAAAATAATGTAACACGTAAGAAAAAAATATCACAGATAAAAAAATTAATGGTGGTGGAAATTTCACAGCCGCACCTTTTTCATCATTAGTATTGTCCATAAATTTCGTTTTTTGAGTTAATTATAGATATTAAGATGAACTTTTTTCTCATGCCAAATGCATTATTTCAGTGTATCGGTATTATCAAAATTATTTAACTATTTTCTGAATGACAGTCATCACGTAAGCCACATCACATATTTTATCGTACTTAGAGTATAAATTTTACTTTGTTGAATCCTTGTTATAAATAACGGGCATTTGTCCTTTCCACTTGTTCCAAAGATCATTATCACAAATTAACTCGGCCATAAAATGACCCACGTTGATTCGGCTTGTATTACCTGCATCAAAAATAGCACTTCTAATGGGTGATGCGTACAATTTATACTCTGTAACCTTATCTTTATTTATTAGGCTATCTGGTCGAACTACAACCCATTCGATATTGGTGTCTCTTTGTCCTATCTTGGTTCGCAAGTAATCAGCTGCCAATTCATTGTCCAAGTGAGGCGGTAAGAGCAAACGTAGAAGTCCAATGACACATTTCTGTGCTAATGAAATCTGCTCTTCGATATCTCTGTTTCTATTGCCTGTTGTGTTCATAAGTAAAAATTTCGCAGAATTTTCTGATCGTGTCGATTGGATGGCATTGCACAATCGTTGTGTAGCATCAGTCACCAAACTACGAGGATGACCGAATATGCCCTTAAAACTCAAGTTGTGTCCTAAGCAGGAAACGACAGCTATCGTAAATACCGTTATCAAGACAATTACTAAGGTTGCTGAAATAGTTATCGAAGCCAAATCAACAAATAAAGGAAATAAGCTGGCATAAAAAATAATTGCCTTCATATCTCCCAACGTGATTACCAATCCGGATAGAAAACTAGTTAACAATGTAGATTTACTGTTATCAGTAAGATCAAACTTTACCTTTTCATTCGACTTCAACAACCCTATACCAAACCAGACTAAATAGGCTCCACCTACATACTTTATAACTATAAATAATATACCCATTGCTTCTGCAACAGCTGTCATCCCTAGTATCGCCAATGTAATAAATATTATATCACCCAAGATAATTCCCAACGTAACAGCCACTCCACTCAAAAAACCTGACGTTGCAGATCGAACAACGACAAGAGCAAGACTCGTACTGGGAACTGCTGCCAATACGCACATAACACTGGTCATTAACAATAAATCAACAATACTCATCTCACATATTTTATGTATAATATTACTTGCATCTTCGTTAGTCCTTGATAGCAGATTGATGCTAACCTTTGACACCTCCGAATGCGACAAAACAAGAATTTTTGTGCAGTACATCAACACATTTAAATCCAACCTTCCGCATAAGATCTATCTGATAGGTTGTCGGTCTCGGAGAATCCTCTTTATCAATATAGTCAAAAACTTCCTGCTGATATTCCTTTCCACCCAGTTCAATTAAATACTCAGCATATCTGTTCCACATCAAATCGTCAACTTGTCGATTTTCATGAGTAACAATATCAGTAATCCAAAATGATCCGCCAGGACGTAGTAAGGAATGTATCTTTCGAAAACTGTTTTCCCAATCCTCGTCAGTACGCAGGTGATGGAGTACAGCTGCAGCAAGTATTACATCGTAACTATTTTCTTCAAAACTTAGTTCGTGTATATCTCCATGAAAAGTCCTAATTTCTTTATCAGTCTCAACAGCAATTCTTTCTCGTGACTTCTCGAGCATGCGTTCACTCAAATCACATAAATCACATGCGAAACCTTTTGAGTATTCTCTCAGTAGTTTAATAGTATTGTTTCCCGCGCCACAACCAATATCTAAGCAACGATAAATTTGGGGGGTAACTGAAACCGCTGCCTTAGTGATCAGCTCCATTGCCAAAGGTGCATCAATGGTGGCTGCCTGCCCAATATCCAAGTCAGAGAATCGTTCTACGTCATTATTGAATCGATTTTGGATATCCAAAATTGATGATTTTTGATCGAGCGGTGTTTTCATTTATTTTTAGCTAACGACCTGACTGATTTATAGCAATACAGAAATTATAAAAAAAAACGCACAATTATTAATATACCTCTATTTTATTGTTGTCGGCTTTTGTTCTTCAATTGCACGCAATCTGATATCTTGCAAAATATATAACTGCTTGTAATTGATATTTCGTATCAATCAATCTTACATAGTCGACTAGAGATTCAAATGGGTTGTCATATTGAATTTAGTTAGTCTTTGTAGAACTATCAATTCACTTTATCCATTGTGGAACCGCGGTAATCAATTGCGGTGCTTCCAAAATATACTCTGAAACTTCTTTTAAATATTCTGCATACCATTCACCCTTCATAAATGAGTCGACCGCCTGCTTATTTGAAAATAGTTGAAAGACAGAGATGACATCCTCATCCGATTCGTCATAACAAAAATAATATGCTTCGTGATTAGGATTCGATTGAGCTCGTGGTTTTACATACCGCTCCCATACATCTCGAACATTCTCTCTCTGCCCAAGTTTCGATTTATGTCTTACAAATAATGCTATCTTTTCCATCTTATTTTAAACAACAAGCCTCAGTCAGAGTTATTACTTTGAGATGGGTAGAGTATTCGATTATTATCAACTGGCTTAGAAGTTCGTTTCTTCCCCTTTTTCTTAAAACGAAATTTTTTGATCTCTCGATTAAAATCGTAAAGATCTCCCAAATTTTTCAATACTAAGTTTATCTTATTCATTTTTAAGTTTGTCTATATCAGCTTGATCTAATTTAGAATTTCTTTGTTCCTTGAGCCAGATTAAATCTTCTTTATCTGCAACTCGAACAACACCGGTTTCTTTAGAGAATGCTTCCAATGCATCATCTATTATTCTATTATGTTTATCATCTTCTGCAATTAGAATATCAATAATCATATCATCTCCATCAAGAACTTTCCAAAACCGATGCAACGTCAATGATGAATCTTTAAAAGTCCATGGTTTTTCTGAGTCTACATATTTTTCATTCTCTAATATATTTTTTATTTTATTAAATTCAGTTTTTTTCAATAATATATCAATATCCTTTGTAAACCGGGCGTTTGAATAATAGGCCATGGCGACACCACCAATCAGTGCATAACTGACTTTCTGTTCTTGCAGGCCTTTAACTATTTTGTGAAACTCAAAAAAAACATTCATATTTCTAACGCTGTATATTTTCTGGCTATTCAGAATCGCTTATCATAAGGCTGATGTCGACATTCATAAGTTGCATTTGTAATATCACCATGATTGTTCAACTGACTCAGGTTTTCAATTCTAAATTCTGTTATTATTCGAACCTAAATAATTTTTCACCTCGTCTAATAAAGATGATTATTACTTTATTACCATCTAAACGGTAATATACCAAAACAGGTTTAATCGACAGTCTTCGATAAGGAGTTCCACGAATTTCGTTGGGCACATTGCCCAGCTTAGGTTTCTCTTCTAGTAAATCTACCTTGGCAAATATTTTTTGTATTAATTTTTTTGCAGCATCTGGTTTATCCAATGCAATATAATCTCCGATCTCATCCAATTGCGCCAGCGCAGGTTCCGTCCATACTATTTCAGCCATCGCTTCATTCTTTTTTTTGCACATGAATGACTGACAACCCTCCCATCGGAATAAGCTTTCTCACCTCTTGCTAGCCCCTCCAGTAGTTCCATTCTCTCTAATTTCTTATTAAACTCATCGTAATCTAAAATATACGCTGATGGTTTTCCATGCTCAGTAATCATCACAGTTTCTTTTGAATCGTGCAGCTCCTTTAGAATCTGAGTCGCATGCCGCTTTAAAGTGGTTACCAGTTCTACTTTCATTATGTGATACTATAGTGATACTTCCAATTGTGTCAAATTCTATTATCTATCTATTAAATTCCAAGATATTTCTCTCACGTAGCTTTTAATCGTGAGCGCAGTCGAATGACACTGAGTTCACGGAGATATTTATATATTCTATCCTCCGTGCCCCTGTGCCTCCGTGAGAAATATCTTTCTAAATCGATAATTACACCAAAGCAACAAGCATGCTCATAGAAGCGCACCAGACGACGACTACTAACGCTGATAACCGCCATACTGCAAGCATCCCAAAAGCAACAATGCCAATCGCCATATCTGTTGTACTTTGAATAGCAGTTGTAAAAATTGGATCATAAAGTGCCGCTGCCAGTAACCCAACAACTGCTGCATTAACACCTGCGATGGCATTGTTTGCAGAGACATTTTTTGTCACCGTTTGCCAGAATGGTAGTACTCCGGCAACAAGTAAAAACCCCGGCAAAAATATAAACAGCAAAGCAGTTGTCGCACCTAACCAGGCATGTTGACCCGTTGGAATTACCGTGCCCAGATAAGCGGAAAATGCAAACATAGGCCCGGCGGGGATTGCTTGCGATGCGCCATAGCCGGCAAGGAATGTCTTACTGCTTACACGACCGGTGGAAACCATTGATTCTTCCAGTAATGGTAACACCACATGACCGCCGCCAAATACCAATGCTCCAGCTCGGTAGAAGGATTCGGCCAATGATATTAGACCACTACCCTGAGTTGAGAGTAACGGCAAACCAACTAGCAGAATAATGAACAACAACAGAAGAACAGCACCCACCCTATTTCCGTAACCGATATGGAGCTGTAATTCCACCTCAGTTGACTCACCCTTGCAAAATAGAAGACCGGCAACTGCTCCAGCTGCAACAACAAGTAACTGTACCAAAGCATTACCAAAGAGAAGTAAAACAGTTGCCGCAACTAACGCAATAGTCATTCTCTTGATATCAGAACAAAGTTTTTTTGACATACCAAAAACCACATCGGCAACAACTGCCAGAGCAACGATTTTCAAACCATGCAAAGCCGCTAGACCAATCGATCCTGAAAGTAACGGCAGTGCTGATGCAAATCCAATTAATAGCAATGCCGACGGCAGAGTGAAAGCTATGAATGCCGCCAATGCACCCAACCAACCAGCACGGATGAGTCCAAGGCTAAAACCAAGTTGACTACTTGCCGGCCCCGGCAAGAATTGACTGATGACAAGAAGCTGGCTAAATTGAATCTCTGTTACCCATTTGCGCTTCTCAACCAATTCTTTACGAAAATAACCGAGATGCGCCACCGGCCCACCAAACGATGTTATACCGAGTTTTAAAAACGTCGAAAATACTTCTATTGGTCTAGTTAGATCGGTTCGATTTATTGTCGAATTGTTCATTAATAAATATGTAACATCATATTAGCTAACGCACAAACCCAAATAATATGAATAATATTAATTTAATATTTTGTTAGCTTGTTATAATTAGAAACAATAATTTTGAAATAATAAAAAATTGGGCAAACTCTAATATTTAAATAATATGGTTATTTATAGCATCTGCCATAATAAATTTCCGAAATAACGGAAAAATTTAATGTACTTTTCACGTGGACGTGAGGTAGGGACGACTGTCCCAGTCGTCCGCAATTTCACATCTATACCAGTAACCACATCTATCCACGGATGCCTCGGAGATGCCTCCCTACCAAAATTCTTTTCGGAAATTATTAATGGCAGATGCTATATATTAATGTTTCTTTATTCTGAACACCAATTGGTCAACGACAATTATTCTTCCCTATTTGACGACAACTATAATTCCCTAGTACGGGGCAAAGGTGATGCTATCGCTTTTATTCATTTTATTTGTTAATATTTATTGGTGATCGCTTTCGGTAAAGCTACTTTTTTCTC
>JAJFLR010000080.1 GCA_021772565.1 Opitutales bacterium
TTTTCAAATTGAATTGAAATAATGACACAAATTTCAGTCAACTTACCTGATTTCGGATGTCCAATTAATTACAAACAGAACGTGAAAACGCTGAAATTTTATGGCACTGCTTCGAAATAGGGGTTTCCGGCCAAGCACTAAATAGTATTTCCTGGTCACCAGATGGAACAAAACTGGCTTCAGGATCTGAAGATAATACAGTCAAGCTATGGAATATCGCAAATGGTAATCAAATTGCTACTCATGAAGGATACCCCAGTATGTCATATAAAGTTTCTTGGTCGCCAGATGGAAAAAAGTTGGCATCGGGATATGTAGATAACACGATTAAATTATGGGATTTCGCAATAAGTAAACAGTTATTAAATATTAATGAACAATCTGACTTTTCAAACATAATTACTTGGTCCCCTAATGGTAAAACACTGGCTTCAACATCTGGTGATAAAACTATTAAGCTATGGGATTTCGCATCAAATAAAGAGATCGTTAATTTTAAAGGACACTCTAAAAGTATAAATAGTATTTCTTGGTCACCAGACGGTAAAACACTGGCTTCAGGATCAGTTGATAGTACGATGAAGTTATGGGATACCGTAAACAAAAAACAGATATCCGATACTAAGGGATATATAGGTATATATAAATTTGCTTGGTCACCGGATGGAAAAACACTGGCGGGGTCTGGAGATTACACGATCAAACTATGGGATATCGCAACAAGTAAACAGATCGCTAATTTTAAAGGCCCCTCAGCATTGATAAATAGTATTACTTGGTCACCGGATGGAAAAATACTGGCATTGGAGTCTACGGATAAGTATAATGCTATCGAGCTATGGGATATCGCAACACGTAAACAAATCGTCAGTTTTAAAGGATACTCCAATGGAAAAAATAAATTCGCTGGTACAAAACCTACAGTCACTTGGTCACCGGATGGAAAAACACTGGCTTCGAAGTCATCAGGCAATATAATAAACCTATGGGATATTGTGAACGATAAAAATATCACTGATATTAATGGACATACAGGAGTAATTAATAGTGTTGTGTGGTCACCGGATGGAAAAACGCTGGCTTCAGGTTCTAGTGATTCCACTATCAAACTATGGGATATCGCAACAAGTAAACAGATCGCTAATTTTACAGGCCAGTCAGGTAGGATAAATAGTGTTGTGTGGTCACCGGATGGAAAAACGCTGGCTTCAGGTTCTAGTGATTCCACTATCAAACTATGGGATATCGCAACAAGTAAACAGATCGCTAATTTTACAGGCCATTCAGCTATGATAAATAGCGTAGTTTGGTCACCGGATGGAAAAACGCTGGCTTCGGGGTCTGGAGATTCCACGATCAAACTATGGGATATCGCAACAAGTAAACAGATCGCTAATTTAAAAGGCCATTCAGGCATGATAAATAGCGTAGTTTGGTCACCGGATGGAAAAACGCTGGCCTCGAGTGCGAATGATTTCACGATTAAACTATGGGATATTACAACAAGTAAACAGATTATTGATATTAAGGATCACTCAGGATCGGTACATAGTATTATTTGGTCACCGGATGGAAAAATACTGGCTTCATTTGGTAATTTTTTCGCGAAGTCCTACGAGGATACCATCAAGTTATGGAATGTTAAGACAGGTAAACAAACCGTTAATTTTAAAGGACATACCTTCCAGATAAATAGCGTCGCTTGGTCACCGGATGGAAAAATACTGGCTTCAGGTTCTAGTGATTTTACTATTAAACTATGGGACATTGCAACAAGTAAACAGATCGCTAATTTTACAGGCCTTTCAAGTATAATAACTAGCGTCGCTTGGTCGCCAGATGGAAAAACGCTGGCTTCGGGATCGAATGATAAAACAATCAAACTATGGCATATAGAAGCGCTGTTCAAAAGGCTGAACACAACTATAGAAGAAGCGGAGGCAATGTATCACTTAACTCTCAAAGGAACAAACCTTGTTCCTATTACAAACGAACTTACGAACCTTTACGGAACTGAAATAACCCCTCCTAAATGGCCGGAATCTCATCCTTTTCACTGGTTAGAATCGGCAGAGAATGGAGACAGTGAGGCAATGGTGCGTCTCGGTTTGATTTATGATCGCGATAACGAAAATAAGAAAGCCCTGGAATGGTATAAAAAGTCGGTGGATTTAGGAAATGAATACGGTAAGGAACGACTGAAGTTTTTGACTGAATGGCTGAAAAAAAATCCGGCAAAAATTATCGATAATCGATAAGTTTTATTGATAGAAGTTGGGAATTGTGCTTTTATAATTAAATCAGGTAAGCGTTCACAGGAATATTTTCAAATTCAAAATTTGTAGGGCTTGACCTTGGAGGCTGTTGAAAAAAGAAAATTAAAGTGTAATTGATTATGAGTATTATTGTAATTGGCCAACTCCTTATGTCATTGCGAGCCATCGGCACGATGGCGCGGCAATCTATCTGGATTCCACGGTCTGGATTGCTTCGTCGCTTCGCTTCTCGCAATGACAATAGGGTAGCTTTTATCAGACACGATGTTTTTCAACAGCCTCCAAGCTGAAGCCCTACATTCGATTACGACAACGATATCCCAGTGAACGCTTACTAAATCAGTAAGCAAAGTGTAATTGGAATGCTGGAAGTCGGAAAAACGGCACTATCATTTTCAATCAAATAAGTTTTCCGGCAATTTTTAATTGCACTTCAATAATTAAAAATAATTATGACCACAATGCCATTTCAACCAAAAGAAATCCATAGCCGATTACTCTACCCGTTTTACTTCAAGGAAAAATCACTGATAGAGGCGACTGATAAACTCAGCGCTTTAATAGCCCCAACTCGCAGGGAAGAAAAAGCTGTTTGGGAAAATGTCGGTAAACCGACCCATTATTATCTACAGGAGAGCTTATCCGTAGTCAGGCGTTTTCTTTTTCCTGCTGAAGAAGATTCCGGCGGTTGCCATTATATGAAGGTTCAGAATGATCAACTGAACTCCTGGTTTTCAAAGAAAATACGAATTGAAGCAAAAAAAGGGCAAGAAATTTATGTCTGCCAACTAGTAGCTAAATTAGGAATAGAGCTTTTTCTGTCTCCATTTGGAGTTGGCGTAATGTCTATATCCCTGGCCGGCAAAAATGATGATAATCAGAAATTCAATCTTGATACAGTAAAACAACTCAATTACCGGTTATCTCAATTTTCACGTAAAGATACAGTAGCGGATTTTGTTTTACCGCATAATGAAAAAGCGCCACCACCACCGGCGCCGGATTCTCCACTATTGGAACGATTGGGAAAGGCAGGAAGTTCATTTCAGTTGATTGAATTGGTCAAATACTTACTCGAACCTTTAAATGACTTGGAACTCAATCCCGCACAGGAACAGTTTTCCGTTTACACGGTAGTTCGTTTTGATAAGAACGTGGATTTTTCCCAATCGAAAATAAAGGAAGAATTAGGTGTAGTTCTAGCAGGGCTGGCTCAGGTCGAAGAAATAGAACACGTTGGAGCGGTTAAATCTGAAAAACTGAATATTGCTAACCAAATTCTTAACTCACGACACTGGGCTGGTGTTGGTTTTCTCGGCTGTTCCCATTTAGTAGCCGATCAAGAACCATCTCACCCTTTTGACGAGCAGCGGGTGCCGACAGTTCGCGACAAATATTTCATCCCGTATTTGACCGCACTTTTTCAACGTCATATACTTCATCGCTTTATAGACGAGGCTGCAAGGCTCGTAAGAATGGAAGAAAAATCCGGCTATAAAGATTCATTCCGCAGCCTGCATACCAAGCTGCTGGATTTCACAGTTACCGGTCATTTTACTGAAGTAAGTAACCGTGAAGTTATTAACTCTTTTTACAAATTATCCCAAAAAGGACTTGGCGTCGAAAAGGCGTTGGATGTAGTTAGCCGAGCGATTCATAGCCATAATGTCGATGATATCAGTAAAGAATTGGCTACCAACGTAAGTACGGTCAGCCATGTACAAAATAAAATTGAGTGGCTGGAGGTATTTTTTGTTTCCTTCTATGCAACAGAACTTTCACATATTATTTCAGAAAACTTTTTTAGCCATGTTTATACTTCTTTCAGTGTGCTTGTTTGGCCGGTACTTGCAGGAGCTATTGCCTTTTGGGGGCTAAAACCGTGGCGTAATACTCCTGAACCAAGTAACTCTAATTGGCGTCATATACTTGTTCTTGTCTTACTTACCATCGGCTTGTGGTTTGCCGTTGGCTTCAACTTTTTTGCTAAAGAGATAGACGCACATAAACAAACAACAGAAGCTCAGGTATCACCACATTGAAGAACTATAGCAAATATCAAAAGTAATGTCCGAAAAAATTAGTCTGTTATTATAGCTTTGGAAGTCAGATAGATTGCCACACCCTGCATTAGCAGGGCTCGCAATGACAATAGTGTAATCCTTGTCATCGCGAGGAGCAACGCGACGCGGCGATCTATGATTATTTTTTAGACAGGACTTTTGATATTTGCTATAGCAGACGATCTTGATAGAGATTATTTAAAATAGACGTTAGTTGATTTCTGATAACTAAATTTTATCATATTCGTTTACAATTTTATTGGCCTGCCATGAGCAAAGCATTGAAAATGCGAAGTCGAATGGCTGCCCGGCAAGGGCTCGAACCTTGACGAACGGAATCAGAATCCGTCGTGCTACCATTACACCACCAGGCAAAATACTATTAGTTTAAATATGTAGTGTAGAGAAATTTTTTGAAATGTCATTACAAAATTTTGAATGGATTATAAGTTAATAACGAGAAATCGAATATTTTCTTTTACTTTACATCCATATATTTTACGGGTAAAAGACGATGTCCAATCATGTCTACTGCTGCACCACACTGCTCTAGAACAATATACCCTAGTAAGGGTTCATATTCTCCATTGTTTGGTTTCATTTCCAGGAATAAAACTTCATTATAGATACCTCTAAATCCTTCAATTTTAATTTTAACAGGACCACAGACCGTTCCAATAACAACTTCTTGTGTTGCCGTTTGCAGTTCAACAGTCTCTTCAGAATCAAATTGGCCCAAACGATCTTTCCAGGCCAACGGCAAAGTAAGGTAGCTTGCACCCGTATCAACGAGTGCATCCAATTTCATGGATTCGCCAGAAGCTGAAAGATTTTGTATATCGATTGTAGCTACTATTCTCCCCATAATTTAATTTCGGTTACTATTAACGTATAATATAACTTATACGCACTATCTATTTTTACAAGACTATCGAGAAGATATTAGTTGGTTGATTTCTGAAAATGAGCGAATATATAATGTATCAAATTCTTTTTTAGATTAAATGAAATGATTGCATAACATTTTTCATAGTTTAAATGTCAGTTTAAATTATGGAAAAGGAAAACAGAGAGACTGAATCAACTAACAACAGAAAGGATAATTTACTTTCATTTTTAGTATTCGGGATAACCGCTATAATTTTTTATCCAACGACGCGTTGGTTAATACAGACGACTTTTGATCACCAGCAATTGAGCTATGCTTTTTTTATACTTATTTTTGCCGGGTTATTTCACTTCTATGAAAATAAGGATAAATTAAAACCAGTTTGGCAACTGGAGAATAGATCTATTTTATTACTGACATTCTCATATTCGCTAATGGCTTTATTTTATTTCATTAAAATACTGCCACTAATATTTGCCTCCTATAGTTTTGCACTGGCCTCCCTTATAATTTTTGTCTTTGGTAAAAAGGTTTCGCGTGCTACCGCTGCATGGATTGGCGCATTTTTTCTCTTTTCTATCATGGCAATGTTCATGCCGTATGTTGACTGGCCATTGCGAGGATTGGCCGGAAAAAATGTCGGTTGGATATTAAGTCTAATCGGCTATGATGTAGGTCTAAGCCTGGTTAGTCATGAAGGAATTGCTATGTTAATTTTGTCGGTTGATGGGAAACCGTTTAACGTTGCTGCTGAGTGTAATGGGTTTGGCGCACTCTCAAGTTCTCTACTTTTATCACTACTATTAATTCTCTATATGAAAATCCGGTATTTAGATAAAATAATATTATTTTTTATATCAGGGTTGATTGGGTTTTTGTTTAACATTTTGAGAATTTTAATTATAGTTATACTCGCTCCAAAAGTAGGAGATCAGTATATGTTGATGCATGAAGTTGTCGGTAATATTACACTTTGGTCTTGTTTGGCATTAGTTTGGTGGGTTGTAAAAGGATATCAGACTGAAAAATTAGATAATCCAATAATGGCCAAAAAAATTTAACAAATCTGGTGTTGATTAATTGACCTGTTGAATAATTTTGATATCTCTTGATACTTGATTTGGTAAGCTGCTATTTTATTTGTCTTGAAATATGAATTTTAAAGTTAAAATTTGGAAACAAAAACATATCGATGCTGATGGGCAGCTAGTTGATTTTGAAGTTGATGATTTATCAGAATCTGCATCGACGTTAGATTTACTGGATAAAATAAACGAAACCCAAAAAGAAAAAAATGAAGAACCTGTTGCTTTTGACCATGCTTGTCGCAAAGCCAACTGTGGTCAGTGTTCTCTTGTAATTAATGGAATTCCTCATGGCCCTGAACCACTGACTGCATCTTGTCAAATGACTATGGATTATTTCAAGAATGGTTCGACAATTACCATTGAACCTTTTCGTGCTAAAGCACTACCGATTATTCAAGATTTAAAAGTTGATCGAAGTGCTATTACCCGAATTTTAGGTGCAGGTGGATTTATGCATGTTCCCTCTACTGGTGGATTCATTAATAAAGATTCAGGTTCATATTTACCGCCAATTCCAGCTGGTATAGCCGGGAGCACAGATTTTCGTTTTAATGCATCTTCCTGTATAAATTGTGCAGCATGTGTTGCTGCCTGTAAAAATTCTTCCGCTATGCTTTACACCAGTGTTAAAGTTTTTCAGTTAAATTCTTTAGAAACAGAAGAGAGCGAAAAAGAAAAAAGAGTGATCAATATGCTAACATCTATGGATGAGGAAGGGTTTGGTAACTGTAGTAACTATGGTGAGTGTGAAGCAGTTTGCCCAAAAGGACTTTCTCTAAACTTTATATCTGAAATGAATCGGGAATATGCCAAGGCATCTCTCAAACAAGTTTTTCGAAAATAGTTTGGGAATAATTGTTAATTACAAATTACTACCGAGCAAAGCGACACCTCAACGAGTGAAACGAGTACCGAACGAAGTGACATCAACCATAACAATTACAAATCGAAATTATTAATAAATCTCAGAAAAAATATATATATGTTCAGAACAAGTCTTACAATTTATCACAATAAAAATTAGTAATTTTTAATTAACTAAGCGTCTTCAGGTTCAATCTCAATAACTTTAGAAATACCAACTAGTTTGTCCTTTTTGGTTAAATTGATAAGCTTTACACCCATAGTAGTTCTACCAATTATCCTCACCTCCTTAACCCGAGTTCTAACTGCTTGTCCGGATTGGGTAAATAGCATGATTTCATCAGTTTCGTTAACACTTAATGCACCGGCAACTCCAGCAGTCTTAATCGCTATTACGCCACTGCCTCCTCTGCTTTGTATGCGATACTGATCAAATGCTGTACGTTTTCCCTGGCCGTTCATGCCGGCTATGAGCAGAGTCTCATCTGGATTAACAACTTCAATATTAACTGCACGGTCATCTTTGCCTTTTAATCTGATACCTCGTACTCCACGTGTAGCACGTCCCTGATCTCTGAGATCTGTTTCTTTAAATCTAATCGACATCCCTTTTCTTGTGATAATAACAAGTTCATCCTCTCCGTTAGTTAATTTAACACCGATCAGTTTATCGGCATCATCAATTTTTATGCCGATTATACCCCCCATTCTGAAATTTTTATAGTCGTATAAATTAGTCTTTTTGATCACACCCATAGATGTGCACATTACTAAATGTTTGTCGTTAGTAAAATCGTTAACACAAATCATTGTTGCTAACGCTTCATCCTTTTGCATGTTTAGCAAATTGACAACTGCACGGCCTTTGGAAGTGCGGGATCCCTCAGGTATATCATAGACCTTCATAACGTAAACTCTACCGTTATTCATGAAGAACATGATATAATCGTGAGTACTTGCTGTAAATAAATGTGCGACGAAGTCCTCATTATAAGACCCTGTGCCGATGACACCTTTCCCACCACGTTTTTGGGCTTTATAGGAACTAACAGCGGTCCGCTTTATAAATCCATTATGAGTGACAGTTATTATACATCCCTCATTGACAATGACATCTTCCATGCGGAATTCACCTTCAGCCGCTAGTAATTTAGTGCGTCGTGGATTATCATATTTTTCTTTGAGTGCTAATAGCTCTTCTTTTATCAGGCCTAATAAATTTTGCTCACTGTCAAGAATGGCCTGAAGTTCTGTAATTAGCTTCATCAGTTCTAAATATTCTTTTTCAATTTTTTCTCTTTCAAGACCGGTTAGCTGATACAATCTCAATTCGAGAATAGCATCTGTTTGTCTAGGTGTTAAAGGATATTTCTTTAAGATTTTTTGTTTTGCCTCTTCTCTATTGGGTGAGGCGCGAATAAGTTTCACAAAGTCATCCAGATTATCCAAGGCAATTTTATAGCCTTCCAAAATATGGGCGCGCGCTTCTGCTTTGGCTTTGCGGTATTCTGTTCTGCGTGTAATTACCTCTCTACGGTGTTCGATGTAGCAGCCAATGATTTCCTTGATATTCATTTCTTTAGGTCGGCTCTTAACCAACGCCAAAAGAATCACGCCAAAAGAATTTTCTAACTGAGTGTGTTTAAAAAGTTTGTTGAGAATAACACGTGGAATTTCTCCTCGTTTAAGTTCGATAACAATTCTGGTATTTTCATCAGACTCATCACGCAGATCACTTACACCTTCAATTGTCTTAACTTGGATTAATTCGGCAATTTTAGTTACAAGGTTTGCACGATTAACACTGTAAGGTAATTCGGTAATGATTATCTGTTCTTTGCCATTTTTTAATTCTTCTGTATGAGCAATTCCTTTAATTCTAACAATTCCACGTCCTGTTCTTAAATATTTCTCAATACCTTCACGCCCCAAAATTGCACCACCAGTTGGGAAGTCCGGGCCGGGCAATAATTTTATCACATCATCGATAGAAATATTTGGATCATCAATAATAGCACAAGTTGCATTGATCAATTCGCCGAGATTGTGTGGAGGTATATTTGTCGTCATACCAACGGCAATTCCCGTCGATCCGTTCATTAATAGATGAGGAAGCGCAGATGGGAGAACTGAAGGTTCTGTTGTACTTTCCTTATAATTCGGATTAAAGTTAACAGTATTTTCGTCAAGGTCGCGCAATAATTCTTCAGCCAATGCGGACAGTTTTGCTTCAGTATATCGATAAGCAGCCGGAGGATCACCATCAACAGAACCAAAATTTCCCTGCGGTTGTATTAATGGATAGCGCATAACCCAGTGTTGAGCCATTCGCACTAATGTATCGTAAACAGATGCATCCCCGTGCGGATGATAATTTTTCAAAACCTCCCCCACAACACCGGCACATTTATCAAAAGGACGATTGTGCAGCAGCCCCTCACGCAACATGGCGTATAAAATACGGCGTTGCACGGGCTTAAGCCCATCTCTGACATCCGGTAAAGCTCGACTGACTATGACTGACATCGAATAATCGATGTAAGCAGTCTCCATAATTTCAGTAATATTTGTCAGTGTCAGTTTTTCTTTGTCAGTGTACATTTTTTAAGCAATACAGGCTAAATAATAAGTAGAAATAGTATATTTGAATTGAAATGAAAGTTGGTAGAAATATTCAGAAATGAATTAAAATATTAATCAACTTAACTTTCAGAAAATATTCAAACATAATAATAAAAAATCAGCTTACAAAGTGATAAAATTTTATGCTCTATTTTGATAACCACTCAGCATGTATAAAAAAATGAAACATCCTTTTAGGTATCAGCAGGGTGAACCCATGCGGCTATCGGAATCGGTATCGGATTTCCCGAAAGCGATTCCGATAGCCGTTTCACCAGCCTTTGCCAATAGGCTACGGCTTGGTGAACTGATACCGATACCGAAAAACATATCTATTTTGGAGTCATGCTTAGTTGTTACCTATTTTGATTGTAAACAAATTTTGATTTAATATTGCTTAACAAATGGTTGATGATAACAGAATTCCTTGTGGCGTAGTAGGTGTCGGTTACCTTGGACAACATCATGCGAGGATTTATAATGAACTCGAAAACTGCGATCTGGTCGGTGTCTATGACAAGGATTTGGATCGGGGTAAAGAGATTGCTGAAAAAAATAATTGCCGCCAATTTGATTCGATAGAAGAATTAGGTAAGGATTGCAAGGCAGTCAGTATTGCCGTGCCAACAGATAAACACTGTGAAGCCGCGTTACCGCTTCTAGAATCCGGTTGTAATCTTTTAATTGAAAAGCCGATTTGTACGAGTTTAGCGGAAGCGGAAAAAATTTTGGCCGCCGCAAAAAAATCAGGCAGCATTGTTCAAGTAGGACATATCGAAAATTATAATCCAGTCATGGCCTATTTGGAGGAGGCTGTCGATTGCCCAAGATTTATCACCTCAGATCGTCTTGCTGAATTTAATATTAGAGGGACTGAAGTTGGCGTTGTCCTTGATTTGATGATTCATGACATCGGTGTCATATTGAATCTTGTTAAATCACCAATAAAAAAAATTGATAGTGTTGGTGTTAATGTTCTATTGACCACTGAAGATATTGCCAATGCCCGAATCACATTTGAAAATGGCTGTGTCGCCAATATAAATACAAGTCGAGTGAGCCTTAAAAATTTACGTGAAATTAGAATATTTCAACCCTGTACTTATTTATCACTAGATTTCAAGAACCAAACAGGACACCTACTAAAAAAGCAAAATGGTCAACTTCACAAAGAAGAGATTCCGATAGAAAAAGATGAGCCGTTAAAAATTGAAATTGCCTCCTTTGTCGACTGCATTAATCGATACTCCATGCCAAAGGTGGATGCATTTCTGGCAACAACTGCACTCGAAGTTGCAATTCAAATTACCGAGCAAATTGTGAAAGGGATTGAAAATAGCCCCGGGTCTTAATTTATGGCGATTGCAATATTTGTTTGCTTAAACTCTTGTATAAATATGAGAAGTTTTTTACATTAGTTGATATTAAACCGATGGAAAAAATTCTAAAAAAAAGATCATTAAAAGATTTTAGAGGAAAGAGTAATCCTTGGTTAGGTCGCAGTCATAATGACCGAATTAACTCAATGGCAGAAATATGTGGGACAACCAATCATGATGGAAAAGTTGAACGAAGATTTTATCGACTTTATTCGCTTATTGGAAAGTAAAGACGTTCGTTACTTAATTGTCGGTGGGTATGCCGTTGGTTTGCATGGATTCCCACGATATACGGGCGACATTGATTTTTTTGTTGCGATTAATGAAAAGAACGCGGTTTTGCTGGAATCTGTATTCAATGATTTTGGTTTTGGTGAACTGGACATTTCAAAAGACGATTTTCTGAAAAGTGACTTTGTTGTTGAGATAGGACGAGAACCAAGGAAAATTCAAGTTTTAACTAATATCGACGGCGTAAAATTTGATGAATGCTATGATAGAAGATTTGAAGTTAAATATTCTGGAATTGCAATGAAGTTTATCGGGAAAAATGATTTGATAGAGAACAAGAAAACATCAAAACGCCCAAAAGATTTAATTGATCTAGTGGTGTCCACCAAACAGTCTATAACTTATAATATTTTTGTATTTATTGTAGGGCCTCCGCGACTCGACTGAGCTCGCCGTAGTCTTGTCGGAGTGCCTTTAATTGCTGAGTCTACGGACAAGGCATCGAACAAGTTC
>JAJFLR010000009.1 GCA_021772565.1 Opitutales bacterium
AATAATTGCTACCCCTTCAATCTCTGGTATTGGAAGTGCACTCGAACCATTGGATAAAGGATTTCATATTTCTTCAGGTTTAACCGATCCATTTGTTTGGCATGACTCTGCCGGTGGTGTATCTGCTTGTGTGAATATTGGTTGTGCCGGTAAATTTGTCGGGAAAACTGCATATATGGGTCTTGAATTTCAAATTGACAGTAAAACACATTACGGCTGGATACAATTTGAGGATTGGGCTCCGGTTTCCGGTGGCTGGATACTTGACTGGGCATATGAGACTGACCCGGGAATAGGAATAAATGCGGGAACGATACCTGAGCCATCAACGTATATGATGATTTTGATTGGGATTATAATGATTAGTTTTGCGTTTAGAGGAAAAGGTAAAATGCAGCAATAATACAATTTGGATTGATGTTCCCGGAGAAATTAGCGCAACAAAAGTCAATGCAACAACAATTGTTACAGCAGGATCACTATTGGATAAAACATTTTTCAGAGTAGTAGAAATTGAATTATGAGGGCGTAAAAAGAAGTGTGTAAACAGTCATAGTAATAAAGGATAATATAGTAATTGCCATAAATCTTTTCATTTATAAAAAAATATTCATAGATCACCACGTACAGCCGTCGTAGCCAGTGGCTACTATGGCGCAGTCGGCTCATTTCATTCCTCGTGATGACAAAGTGGCTGTCATTGCGCGCACTGTGAATACAGGGCGAGGCAATCTATCAGACTTACATTGCTCAATTACATTATAAAACTTTCGGACAATACATTTTCATCTATATACGAAAATATTTATGGCAATTGCTATAATTTCCACTTTATTTCCCGTTTAATAAATTATTTTATGTCTATTGCCTACGGACATTGTTATCTGAAGCTACAATGTACTGAGGTTGTCTTGCGTGGTTGAAGAATTCTGCTTGCTCCTATTGCCTTATATTCTTAATTTAGCGGCATAGTTAATACGTCTTTGTGATTATTAAACCAATTAATAGAAAATTCCATAAAAAAATATGTTTTTAGTAATTTGTCTCCTCTTACTGCATTCATTCGCCTCATTGCTAATTAATGATCTGTCTGCCAGTGTATTGACCTTTCGGCTTGATGACGACAATAATCCATTTTTTCAAGAATCCACAGCCATTCCGGCAGGAGATGTCTCCCCGGTGTTTGGCGATTTGGATGGCGACGGCGATAAGGAGCTTCTTATAGGGAATGTTGCCGGAGGCCTTAATTTATTTAATTATTCAGGCTTGAATGTTCGAGTGAGTTTTGTGGAAGGCACTCAATCAAGCACCAACTTTATTAATATAGGGTCAACGGCCGCGCCTACTCTCGGTGATATGGATGGTGACGGCAAATTGGACCTGCTCATCGGCGGCGCTGATGGCGCATTATTCTATTATCGCAATATCAGCACAACAACTATCATTAGCTACTTTTTACTAACGGGAAACAATAACCCGTTCAATAACGTAACGGTCAGCTTTAACGCAGCACCCGCACTTATTGATATTGATAAAGATGGCGATCTCGACTTGTTCATTGGCGAAGTAGGCGGAATAATCCGTTTTTACCGTAACGAGGGCAGCTCCACGCAAGCGCAATTTGTTGAAATTACGGGCAATGATAATCCACTCGGTTTTATCGATCTGATCGGCAATAATCCCAAGCTGGCATTCATCGATATTGATGCGGATGGTGATGCAGATTTGTTTGTCGGAGAAAGCAATAATCTGCTTTCGGAATTCGGAAAGCTGCATTATTACAAAAATACCGGTTCAGCGCAAAATGCTCAATATACCGAACAAACAGACGCTGATAATCCTGTTACATTTAATCTGGAAAGATTTAAACCATCCCCCACGTTTTTTGACTTTGATGATGATGGGGATTTTGATCTGTATGTCGGATCAGTAGGATCATCCGATGCTGAATTCGACTATTTTGAAAACAGAGGCACCTCGGACAATCCACTGTTTATGCACAATACTGAGGCTCGCAGTCCGACAAAGTTTTTTAAGTCAATCAGAGTTGCAGCCAATTTTGCAGCACCGGCGTTTGTCGATATTGACGGTGACGGCGATCATGACGCTTTTGTTGGCCAACGTAATAATACTGCGGCTAATGTGCTAATTTATTATGAAAATCAGGGAGATGTGAACAATCCGTCATTTATTCGGATGGATGGGCAATCAAATCCATTAACGCTTAATGGCAACGACATCAAACCGGCGTTTGTCGATATAGACAAGGACGGAGATTTTGACGCGTTTATTGGCAATCGAAGTGGAACGATTTTGCATTATGAAAACACCGGCAATGTAAACAACCCGGTTTTTTCGATAAGAACCGGGGGCTTAAATCCACTCACCGGGATTGACATTGGGTTCAAGTCGTCGCCGGCATTTATTGACATTGATAACGATGGAGATTTTGATGCTTTTATCGGCGTCGGAGGCGATGCCTTTCCTACCGGCACAATCCGGTTTTATAGAAATACCGGCACGGCACAAGCGCCTCAATTTGTCGAAAAAACCGGCATAGATAATCCGCTGGATTTCAATGTTGGAGGCGAGGCATCGCCCGCATTTATCGATATTGATCGGGACGGTGACTTTGACGTATTTATCGGCTCGCGTTCCAGTGGGCCTATCGCTTTTTTCCTCAATACAGGCACGGACCAGGCACCTCAATTTGAGAGACTCACCGGCGATAATAATCCCTACAGTGATTTACAAATTAGTCGTGATACTGCACCGGCATTTGTCGATATTGACAACGATGGTTTCACGGAAGCATTTGTCGGTGAAATTTTCGGCGAAATACACTTTTTTGATGTGATTGTTAAAAGCACACCGACGGCGGTAAATGACACCTTTGAAACAACATTAAATTTTCCTGTGACTATAGATGTGCTAAATAATGATAGTGCCGATCTGGGCACCTTGTTCGTTAGTGCTATAACGCGCAATCCACTGCATGGAACAGTAAGCGTTAATACAGATAATAGCCTGACCTATACGCCGGAAAATGATTTTGCCGGACTGGACTTTTTTGATTATCGAATTGAAGACGATCAATTGGGTCTATCAGAAGCCAGAGTTAATATTAATGTTATAGCGATTGCTGTAAAAGATTTTGCTATAACACTGGAAAGCCTGCCGGTAACGGTTGATATCCTGAGCAATGATTTAACAAGTCAAGGTGCACTAACATTGGTTAGCGTGGCTAATCCCGATAACGGCGTTATTGTCATAAATACTGACAAGACGATAACTTATACATCAAACGTGAGATTTATTGGGATGGACAGGGTTTCTTATTTCATACGCACAGATGAAGGATTGGATGCAAAAGCTGAAGTGGAAATAATTGTCGGATTGCGGCGATATGCTGACTGGGTTGATAGAAACTTCAATATATACACCGATGCGGCAGATCAGACGCCTGATGCCGATCCAGATAACGATGGTGTGCCGAATCTGATAGAATTTGCCACAAAAACTTCTCCCGAAGTTCCAAATAGATCAAATCCAGGATTGATATTCGGCCTGGAGTTTCTTGTCGATAGTGAAGATCATCTGCAATTGACCTTTAATAGATTATGGAGAAATAACACCATCAAATATATTCCGGAATATTCTGAAGATGCGATCAATTGGACTTCCGGAGATGACTTGTTTGAAGAAGTATCGGCAAACCTAATTCAAGCAACATTAGAACAGGTAATAGTGCGCCTGAAGGAAAAAATTCAATCGGGCAACCGCCAATTTATTCGGCTGCGTATTGAAGAGAGTAATGAGTAAACAAACAAGGTTAACTCAACTCAACCAACCTCCTGAAAGAGGCCGGTTGTGTTGAGTAAGTTAATCCGTCCGTCAAAGTTTCATCCCAAACAGCCAACTCTTCGTGATAGGCTTGATCTTGCGCTTCTTCCTGATTGGCCTTTAATACAGCCTCATCCAAAGTAACCTGTTTTTTATTTTTCAAAAGCGTATTTATGATTTTTCCCTGATATAAACTGAACGGGTACAACTGACCAAATTTCTTTACTTCGTGCTCTTCGTGTGCTCTGTGGTTCATATTTTTTTTACCACGAAGGTCACGAAGAGTAAGATATCGATTTCAAAAGTCATTCTGTTACAAATTGAAGTTAGCTTAGTTGAGGAATAATTAATATTTGTTTGCCACGGATTTACGCGGATTAGCACGGATTTTATTTGGTAAACCATAACTTATCCTTTGAGTATTTTATATGGATAAACAGGATATGAAATTAAAAAAAATCCTGTCCATCCTGTATATTCATGTAAATATTTGCCTAAAAAAACTGGCATCGCAACTCTTGGGTTTTAGACCGCTGGGCGACATTTTCTTACCTTCATTTATTATCGCTAATATTCGATTTGCATTATTAACAGCAACCCACTTTTCTTTTGAATTGACAGATTTTCGTCTCAGATATTAAATGCAAAACGAAACATGAAAGCTATAGAAACTACAGGACTAATTGATGAGCAACACCAGCTTATTGTAAATGATAAATTGCCAGTTACAAATAAAGGCGAAGTACGTGTTATAATTTTAATTTCTGAAGAGTCAGATATTACTGAGGATGAATGGCTAAAGGCAGGAAATGGAAATAGCGCATTCAATTTTTTAAAGCATCCAGAAGAAGATATTTATAAAAAAGAGGATGGCATACCATTCCGTAATTAAGAGTAAAGTTGTATTAGTACCTTTCCCGTTTGATGACTTATCTTCAGCAAAATTACGTCCTGCTGTCTGCTTAACAAACCCAATCGGCATTCACTCTCATGTTGTTCTAGCATTTATCACCAGTAGATTACCGGAAAACAAATTGAAAACTGATATAGTTATAGATACACAAACAGAGGACTTTAGTACCACTGGGTTACATGTAACATCAACCATAAAGCTGCATAGACTTATGACTGTTTCAACATCAATAATTCAACGAGAATTAGGCTGTCTATCATCTCGTTTGGAGAGTGAAGTTAACCAAAAATTGCTTCAATTATTTGATTTGAATTCTACTGCTTTGTAAACCGATCATATCAATGCATCTGTGTTATTTTTATTCTGAACAGGATGAGGAATACCTCGAAGCTTGCTTCGTTTTAACTCATTGTTTTCATTCTTTAAATGCTCCGTAGCTTGCTGCGGAGATTGTTTACTGATAAATGCCTTTTGCTTATTCGGCAAAAGACGTGAAAGTATTTTGGTGGAATGCGTTATCCGTTCGGCTGAGCTCACGGCCGAAGCCCTAACGCGTTTTCTCTTTGATTGATCGATTAGGCTTTTCGCACGATAACGCGTTGAGGACAACGCGTTCCACCTGCATAATAGCATAGCGTGTTTGAATAGAGTTTGACCGATTAACTGCATCAATTCTAATCGGGCATTGATTAGGTAGGGATGATGCACGTTGTCATTGCGAGGAGCAAAGCGACGCGGCAATCCATCACCGAGATATTTGATAGGTTTAGACGAAACACCTAGATTGCCACGCCCACCTTTGGTGGACTCGCAATGACAATAGAATGGCAAAAAATATCCAACTGACGGTTTTGGCAAAACCGTCATACTCTTTCGAATTAACGCTTTTAAGCGGTAATTCCAGTCAACTAAAAGATTGACAAAAACGGATTGCTCTTGAGAGCAGTCGGCATTGAATCCTGAATCCTGAATCCTGAATCCTGAATCCTGAATCCTGAATCCTGAATCCTGAATCCTGAATCCTGAATCCTGAATCCTGAATCCTGAATCCTGAATCCTGAATCCTGAATCCTGAATCCTGA
>JAJFLR010000081.1 GCA_021772565.1 Opitutales bacterium
ATACACCACCGGCAGAGTCATGCCAAACAAATGGATCGGTTAAACCTGAAGAAATATGAAATCCTTTATCCAATGGTTCGAGTGCACTTCCAATACCAGAGATTGAAGGGGTAGCAATTATTCGATTGTTATTGAGAGGAAACAAATCCACACCATTAGGCCCTCCATCTCTGATAAACTCAAAATCTAAAATACCATCATTGTTTATATCTACAGCTAGTGGCTTTAATTCCGGTATGGTAGGAGTACCAAAAATCGGTATTTTCTCTTCCGGTTTTGTATGAATTATCAGAGCATTAGAGGTAGAAGCTAATGCTAATAAAAAAATGAAATAATATAGTATGTTATTCAATTTCAACTACTCTAAAAAATGTATTATCCAATAGTGAACCTGCTGTTACAATTGTCGATGCATTGACTTTTGTGGCACTAATTTCTCCGGCAATATCTATCCATACCGTATCATCAATTTCTTCCTTATATTGAATTTTATATTTTTGCCCGACAAATGAATTCCATAGAATTGAATAAGTATCAGGATTTATATCTGTTGAGATATCCTCAACTCTAAATGGCGGTTTTGGCTGGGGGTCATTGCCGGAAATTAATATCGATACATTCTGGTGACCATTTAATAATGAATTTTTATGATTTATCCGGACTGTATAAGTTCCCGCTTCAGGTGCAGCTATTTCAATTTGTTCAACATTATCTCTAAAATTATCTCCGGTTGTCGCTGTATTTCCAGGCGCCAGAGGATTTAAAACATAAGGTAAATGTACAACTGATGCAGGTGAAGTAAGGCGTAAATCCAGATCATTTACCAGCGTTGGATTTACCGGGTCTACCGAGGATATAGATGTAAATGCCGTGCCTGCCGGATCCGTCCAGCAGAGTGTAACTTTTAAGACTTCCGCCCCGCTACTGACTATTGGAAACTCAATATAGTCACCATTGATAAGAACAGTTTCTTTAATATGTGCTTTAGCTTCAGTTAAAGAGTCACTTTCTATCAAGTTGGCAGCGGAAATTGAATTCATCAGCCCCCAGCCGAATATATAATCCGGTCCCGGATTTCCCGCAGCATCTGCTGTATGGATACAGATTGCCTTTTGAGTTGATGCCAGCATGGATGGGCGTTGCGGATGCAACTCCGTATACAACTGGCGTAAAAGATTCAGGGAACCTGTGACACTGGGAGCTGAAAAACTTGTTCCACTTCTGAGCTGGTACGCTGTATCTGAACTGCTGTTTGTAGTTATTACGCCCACTCCATTGCCAACAACATCCGGTTTTATCCGGCCATCATCTGTTGGCCCAAATGCACTAAAGACGGAAATTATTACACTTGATGACCCTGTATAACCACCAATAATATCTTCGACCGCACCAACGGTCAGTACATTTTTAGCGCAGGCTAATGTACTCATGGTATCATAACCACCGCTATCACCATCTGTATTTCTTGTTACTCCGCTGAAAAATTGAAATTGGTTATTAACTAAGGCAAAATGATCTACCGGCTGCGAAGCCGGCCCATTATCAAACCCTCCTCGATCATTTCCGGCAGCAAATACCGGTAGATAAGTATCACTATCATATATCAGCTCATCAATACTTTGAGTTTTGGGATGATAAAAGCCGAACTTAAAATCTTCATCATTACTTAACAGTGTTTCACCATACCAAAACCAAACATTAGATGTAAAATCTAATGCCCAACCCGAGGTAATTCCGTATGAATGATTTGACAGTTCCAATCCGAAATTCAATATAGCATCACCCATTTCTGTAATATCATCATCAAATGTATGTGCCAATAAATTTGCCTCAAATGACATTCCCTTAGCCGCTTTACCGATGTTGATATTATTACTTAATATGTCATTAACACCGCCTGAAATTAATACTCCGGCTACACCGGTGGCGTGAAAATTTATAGAAGCCGGACTATCAACCTGAGTTACCCGATTGATATATTCACTATGAGTTAATCTAACACCTTCCTCATCCCACATTCCAATAGTTGTGCCGGTTCCGCCAAGATCAAAACCACTACTTCCTCCAGGCCATAATTCATCAGTAGAAATGGAATCGGCAGTATCGGTAGACATGGAACTGTAGTAAGCAGGATGGCCGTAACTTAAATCTACCATGACGGCTCGCTTTCCTCCGGCTAATATTCTTTCTCTTTTTTCACCTGTACGCAAAAGATAATTGTCAATTTTTTGCTTCATTACAGCCTGTTCATTATGAAATTTTTCAATAGTTCTTTTGAGATCTTTGATTTTCTTATCTCTGAGCGAAATTTTCTTTTTTGTTTCCTCATCCTGCACCAGTAATGGGTTATGCAAAAACTTTTTTCTTTTAAGTCGCTCGGCCTCAATTTCCTGTAAATTTCTAATTCTTGATTCTTCTGCTTTTTTCCCGGCTTCAGCTCTTTCAAAAGGAGTAATAGTTGTTTTTTGATTTTTATTTTGGTCAACATAACTATTTGCTATAGCTCTTTTAAATTCATCTGGAAATGAACCCCATTCTTCTATCACTTTATTATAAATCCGTTCATCTCTCCTGGATGAATCTGCACTTTTTTGAGCAAATAGTGAAGACAAACAAATAGTGGCCACGACAGTGAATAAAAGACGTTTTAATTGCATATTAACCACTAGTCACTGGCGACTATGATAAGTAATGTCAAGAAAATAAGTTGGATAGTGAAATAAACTAACGCTTACTCCAAACGCTTAATACATTAAAGTTTTCTGTTTTTTATTTCATCTTTAATAAATCCAATTGCAACTTCCAAAGTATAAGATCCTTCAATTTCTTTATTTACTCGTGATCTGATATTTACCATTCCTGCTTCAGCTTCCTTGGCACCGACTACAATCATATGCGGTATCTTATTAATTTCCGCCCTTCTAATTTTTGCGCCAAATTTATCTGAATGTAGATCAGCCGTTGCTCTGATATTTTGATTTTTTAATTCTGTTAAAACAGTTTGAGCAAATTCATTTTGTTTGTCAGTTATAGTTAAAACTCTCACTTGCTCGGGTGCTAACCATGTAGGAAAGTTTCCACCAAAATGCTCAATCAAGACACCGCAAAACCGTTCCATTGAACCAAATGGCGCACGGTGAATCATTACCGGTCGATGCGGTTTGTTATCAGCTCCAATATAAGTTAAGTCAAATCTTTCAGGCAAATTATAATCGACCTGCACCGTGCCGAGTTGCCATTCACGACCGATAACATCTTTAACAACAAAATCAATCTTGGGGCCGTAAAATGCGGCTTCGCCGGGTTCCTCTTTGTAATCGACATTTAATGTTTGCACAGCATTACGCAGTGCAGCTTCAGCTTTATCCCACAAAACTGAATCTCCGGTGTATTTTGAAGAATCCGGATCGCGCAATCCAATTCGCACACGATATTCAGAAATTCCCAACGTAGTTAAGACTGTTTTAACTAAATCCAGACAACCTTCAATTTCACCGGACAACTGATCTTCCGTACAAAATAGATGCGCGTCGTCTTGAGTAAATCCTCGAACCCTTGTCATCCCACTTAACTCACCCGATTGTTCCCAACGATACACTGTGCCGAATTCTGCAAGTCGAACAGGCATGTCACGATATGAATGCGGCTGCGAATCAAAAATTTTAATATGCATGGGACAATTCATCGGCTTGAGCAGATAGCCATCAACTTCTCCGCTCTCAAGACGGTTAGTCAGCTCTGAACATGAGCACCCTTCAGTTGCAAGTTTGTCGAGTTCACCAGTCTCAATTACCGGGTGAAACTGTGATTCTTTGTAATACGGGAAATGACCTGAAGTCCGATAAAGACCCAGCTTGCCGATGTGAGGCGTAAAAACTTGCTGATACCCCTGCTTTTGTAATTCTTCAGAAATAAAATTTTGTAACTCCTGACGAATAATTGCACCATTGGGGGTCCACAGAACAAGACCGGCTCCAACAGCTTCATCAATATGAAAAAGCTGCAGATCTTTGCCCAGTTTTCGGTGGTCTCTTTTTTTTGCTTCTTCAAGTTGATTCAGATAATTTTCAAGTTCATCTTTTTTTGGAAATGCGGTACCATAGATTCGTTGAAGTTGTTTATTTTTTTCATCACCTCTGTAATAAGCACCGGCAATACTCAGCAATTTAAAAGCCTTAACTTGTTTTGTATAACGCACATGAGTTCCTGCACAAAGATCAATAAATTCACCGTTTTGATAAAACGTCACAGCCTCATCATCTGGAATGTCAGCAAGACGTTCAATTTTATAAGACTGATTTTTTTCTGCAAAATAATTTTTGGCATACTCTCGAGTCACTTCCATGCGTTTAAAAGGCTGATTTTCCTTAACCACTTTGCGCATCTCACCCTCAATTTTTTTTAAATCATCAGCAGTAAATTTGTGATCCAAGTCGAAATCATAATAAAATCCTGAATCAGTCGGAGGGCCAATATCAAGTTTAGCATCAGGAAACAAACGAGTTACAGCTGTAGCCATCATGTGCGCCGCCGAATGTCTTAACTCCTGTAATGGTGTCATCTGTTTCATATATTAATTTATTTAGATTGAATTAGAATTGAATGAAATGAAAACGAGCAGTTAAAAAAGTCAACTCTCCGTTGTGTGAGTCAAATCACATCGACATAGTGAAATACTAAAATATTTTGATTTCGATGTACTATTGATAATAATTTAGGGATTGAAAAAATATCCTCATTTATGTGAATGGTAACTGCAAATTAATATGAAACTTACTGAGTTCGCCATAAAAGAAAGTCGACTGACGTTTACTGTCGCAATATTTGCTATTCTGGCAGGCATATTAGCTTTTATAAAGATACCTCGATCAGAAGACCCGGATATAGTCTTTCGTTTTGCAATGGTAACTACTATATACCCTGGAGCGTCTGCTAAACTGATGGAAAGTTTAATTTCCACTAAACTTGAAAACGCTGTCAGGGAAGCACCTGAAGTAGACATTACAAATAGTATCACAAGAAATAATGCCAGTGTTTTACTTATCAAAATTAAAGATGAATACAGTGACCTCCAGCCTATTTGGAATCGCTTGAGAAGAAAAATTGAGCGCGTCGCCAAAGATTTACCGAAAGGCGTTCGAGGTCCTTATTTCAATGATGAATACGGAGAAGTTTTTAGTATTATTACAACTGTCTCAAGTGACAACCCAAACAGTCAGGAAGTAAAAAAAATAGCTGAACAAATAAGGAAAGAACTTCTGCACATTGATGATGTAGCAAAAGTTAATTTGTTATGCAGTCAGGATGAAAAAATTTATGTAAATTATGACGATGCACAAATGGCTGAATCCGGTATTTCACCAAGTATATTAAAAGGATACCTTGAAGCGCAAAACGTTATTGCCCCGGGCGGTACTTTACGTGAAGGTGATAAACAAATAATTGTAGAGGTATCTAAAGCAATTTCAACAATCAAAGATTTGGACAATTTACAAGTTGCCCTACCCGGAGAAAGTTCACCCCATTTTTTTGGTGAACTGGTAGAAATAAATCAAGACAACACAGACACTCCGCAAAGTTTAATGTATTCCTCCGGGTTGCCTTGTATTGGATTAGCAATTTCAATGAGAGAAGGGGGAAATAACGCTGTTCTCGGTCGTGAAGTAAAAAATATCATCAACGACTGGAAATCGAAATCAATCGAAGGTATCGACTTTGATATTGTCGCATTTGAACCGGATAGAGTTAAAAACCGTATTGGTAGATTTTTCAAAAATCTGCTTTTCAGCCTAATCATCGTCATGGCTATTCTACTGTTCACTTTGGGCATTAGAACCGGATTAGCCATTGCAGCAATGATGCCTTTAGCGATACTGACAACCCTGGCAATGATGATGTGGCTCGGCATAACGATGAACCTTGTCGCATTAGCTGCACTTATTTTGGTTCTTGGAATAATGGTCGATACTCATATTGTGATTTCCGAACGAATATTATTATTGCGAGAGAGAGGCACAGAGCCGAAAGCTGCAGCAGTCGAAGCGACTAGTGAACTATCCGGCCCGTTAATCACATCATCTTTAACAACTATTACCGGATTTTTACCACTCTATTTAGCAAACTCAAGCGCCGGTGAATATGTTGCGCCAATGTTTAATGTAGTTGCAATCGCCCTACTCTGTTCAGCCTTTTATTCTTTTACTGTGACACCGACGCTTTCGCTTAAATGCTGTTTTCAAAATTTTGATAGCAATGCTGAATCACGTGAAAATAAATTACCTTACAGGCTCTACAAAAATATATTAAATATATTACTGCCCCGTAAATATTTAACATTATCGTTAACCATTATTTTGTTTTTTGGCACGATGTATTGTCTACGATTTGTACCAAAAATATTTTTTCCACCTTCTGATCGACCGATATTTACCATGGAAATTGAATACCCGGTTGGCACAGTCATTGAAAAAACAAAGACAACAATTGAAGAGATAAATACCTTTGTTGAAAAAAATCTTACTTCAGAAAAAAACAATAATTCCGGTATTACAAACTGGGCATCATTTGTTGGAAGAAATGCACCGCGATTTATTTTGAATCTCAGAACCAGAGAATTTTCCCCGGAATTTGGCTATTTTTTATTTAACGTTACTAATGTAAAAGTTATTCCTGATCTGGTTAAAAAACTGAGGGAATTTAGCGATAAAAATTTGACGGGTGTCATAGTGCGAGTAAGCCCACTTGAAGCAGGGCCCGCAGTTGGTTATCCAATCAAACTTCATGTCAGCGGAGACAGGATAGAAGACCTTTTTGCTGTATCAAGTGAAATTAAAGAAAAAATTAAACAGATAAAAGGAGTCTATAATGTCAGTGATAACTGGGGAAATCCGGTTAAAAAATTACAAGTCAACATCAATCAGGAAGCTGCTGCAATGGCGCGCGTCACCCAAGCAGATGCAGCACTTGCGCTGCAGTCATTTCTTACGGGTATCCCGGCAACGAATTTTAGAGACGAATCAAAACTCACTCCTATTATGATTAGAGCTGACGTTGTTGGCAATTCACCAATAGATAAAATTAATTCGATTCTGGTACACTCACGAATAACCAAAAAAACAATATCGTTAGGGGATATTTCGAACATTACAGAAATATTAGAACCGATAAATATTATTAACCGAGATGCAGTTAGAACTGTTACAGTGCAGGCAGATGTAGAAAATAAAAGTCAAATTGCTAAAATCGAAACAGGAATAAAAAACTGGTTGTTATTAAAAAAAGATTTCGGCAAACCGGACATTAGTGTAAAACTTGCAGGTGAAAGAACAGAATCGAAGAACGCCAATCGATCAATTTTAGAAAATTTACCGTGGGCCGGATTTATTATCTTTTTGCTTTTACTGCATCAAGCACGAGCTTTCAGGCGAGTTTTTATTATTATGTGTGCTGTGCCTTTAGGATTGATCGGTGTTGTCATTGGCTTACTGATTACCGGATTCCCATTCGGCTTTATGACGTTAGTAGCTATCGTTGCTCTAACGGGTATTGTGGTTAACAACGCGTTAATTTTAATGGATAGAATAAGGATTAATTGTGATATTAAAAAGCTGGATCCAAAAGAAAGTATTATGGAGGCTTCGATGAATCGTCTCAGGCCAATTACACTTACAACTTTCACAACACTTGGTGGGTTTTTGCCACTCTACCTACAACCAAAACCGATATGGCAATCAATGGCAGCAGCTCTGATTTTTGGTCTGTTATTTGCTACAATATTGGTATTAATTATTGTACCTGTTTTATATGCAATTTTGTATCGGATAAATTTTCGAAAAGAATCATAAAGCTGAACAGGCAAATCCGGAACCGATCAGTTTAAATCAATTGTCATTGCAAGCTCACTAATGTAGGCGTGGCAATTCATCTTAAAATAAGAAAAGTCATCGATCGCAGCATTATTTAATTTCTCGCGATGACAAAAAATAATTTAAAAAAAAACGCCACAGTTATTAAATAATAAGAGTGGCGTCCCGTAGGGGATTCGAACCCCTGTTACAGGGATGAAAACCCTGTGTCCTGGACCTGGCTAGACGAACGGGACGCGAGATCGTGGGTCAAATAAAAGTCCGCTAAATTAATGAATGTGATTATCTAAGCAAGTATTAAATTTAGATAATTTCCGGGCCAAGACAGAAATATAATCTCACTTATTATCATGATCTATACTGGCATTTATCAACGACTCAATATTTGAGGAGTAAAAATGCATCAACAATTTAAATATTTCATTAGCATTGTTCATATTTAAAACTTTTCCTGCTAATTTCACAGCGTCTGAATATTTAATATTTCTTATAATATAATTTACCTGTGGAATAGCATTTGCTGTCATACTGAGTTCATTGACACCCATACCGAATAACAATGGCACAAATAGAGGGTCACCAGCCATTTCTCCACAGACTCCAACAGGAATATTTTTATTTTTACCAGCATCCAAAATTATTTTAATAGCTCTTAAAACGGCAGGATGATTCGGTTTGTAAATGTGGGAGACTTTGTCATTTACCCGATCAACGGCTAGAATATACTGAATTAAATCGTTAGTCCCAATACTGAAAAAGCTACAATGCTCAGCTAAATCATCGGCACAAAAAACTGCACTGGGCAACTCAATCATACTGCCCACTAAAATATGCTCATTAAACGAAACACCTCGAGTGCGAAGCTCGTCTTTAGCTTCATCTAATATATTGTTAGCTGCGATCAACTCTTCCTTGTCATTGATAAAAGGATACATGATTTTAATATTCCCAAAAACACTGGCACGCAAAATCGCTCTAAGTTGATCTTTAAAAATATTAGTATGCTCAAGGCAAAATCGAATTGCTCTAAAACCCATGAACGGATTTTCTTCTTTATGCTCGAAAAAGTCAGTTTGCATAATTTTATCACCACCTAAATCAATAGTACGAATAATCACAAAACTATCGTTGTATGCTTCAACAACTTTACGATAAATTTGAAACTGATCCTCTTCGCTTGGAAATTTATTATCTCTTAAAAAAATAGATTCAGTGCGAAAAAGTCCGACACCTCTTGAGCCTAAATCCTTGATAGAATTAAAATCTTCGGATCCATCAATATTGGCTAATATCGAAATCGAATGTCCATCTATTGAAATTGCTGCAAGCTTACGTTCATCCTTATAGACACGCTCGATGCTTTCTTTTTCACGTTTAATTTTCCCATAACGCTCAAGACTGCTTTCAGATGGGTTGATTATTAGAATACCATCATAGCCATTTATCAATACATAATCATCAGATTGAACTCTATCAGTTATATCATGCAGGCCGATAACTGCCGGAATATCAAGTGAACGCGCCATTATTATTGCATGGCTGTTGCGACTGCCTAAATTAGTAGCGATGCCACCAACTTTGCTTTTACCTATAGTTGCAGCATCTGATGGTGTTAAATCTGTTGATACAATAACTTTTCCTTCCGTGTGACTGCTGTTTAATATTTTAGTTTCACCCACTAAATTTTCCAATACGCGTTTGGTAACATCACGAAGATCACTCACACGTTCTTTTAAATATTCATCATCAATATGGACAAACGCATCTATATAACGAGATGCCGCTTTATGATAACAAAATTCAATATTTAGGTTTGATGAATCCAACTCATGCATTGTTTCATCAATTAACGCATTATCTTCTAAAACAAGTAAGTGGGCATCAAAGATACGCGCTTCGTCTTCACCCAATTTGTCTGCAATTTCATTTCTAACTGTTGTTATTTGACGTCTGGTTTCCAGAAGTGCTTTTTCTAATCGATCGCGTTCAAATTGTTTTTTGTCATCATCTATATAGTATGACGGAATCTCTATTTCCACCTGCAAAAGGTGATAGACTAAACCCTGAGCAACACCAGGTGAAGCAGCAATCCCTTTTAAGATAATTTCATCTTTATTAGATTTAGACATTTATTAAAATATGATTGGAAAATTGAAAATAATTAACTGTGAATAGATTATTTTTGCTGATAAAAGATGAAACATATTGTTCCATAAACAGTTAAGCCCAGCTAGTTTATTTAATAAATAAACTCAACAGAAAAAATGTCAATGCCAGTTATCAAAGCAGAAATGTAAAAATGGCACGGGAGGAGAGACTCGAACTCTCGACCAACGGTTTAGAAAACCGCTGCTCTATCCACTGAGCTACTCCCGCAAATTACTCATTAACAATGCTTTGTAAATACTTAAAATTTTGGCTTGTAAACTACAATAATAACCCTATGTTATTTAACAATGACGCAAAATTTAGAGTATATTCGAGTAGCAGAATGTCTGTATCGAAATTTAAAAAGCAGCACTTACTATGTTTTCGTAAAAAGATCAGGCAAGCAAATTCGGCGATCACTCAAAACAAAAGATCGAAAACTGGCTGAGAGAAAACTGGCTGAATTCCGCAAACAAATCAATAGAGTTTACAATAGTAGTGGTGAGGACAAAAATATCACTTTCAGCGAACTTTCAGACAGATGGCTCAAAATTTCCAATAATGGCCATAAAGCAAAAACTGATGAACGCCGTCGAACTTCAATCAATCAACTTGTTGCTTACTTTGGAATATTGCCGATTCGAAGTATTAGCCTTAATCAATGTGAAGATTGGCAAATAAAGAGAGGTAGTAATATTTCAGCTTCCACATTCAATAAAGAACGCGATGCATTAGTAGGCGTTTTAGATATTGGAGTTAGAGACGGCATTTTATTGGATAACCCAGCTCAAAATTTGAAAAGAAGGAAGTTACCCAAAAATCAAATAATCATTCCCAATAAGAGCCAATATGATCAACTCGTTAAAACATTAATTGAAGGTGGAACGATTACCAAAAACGCTACCGACCTTGTAGAGCTTTTAGCAACATCTGGAATGCGACTAGGTGAAGCAACTTCAATTAAATGGATCGATGTCGATTTTGAAAAAAAGCTGTTTACAGTAACAGGCGGCGTAACTGGAACAAAAAATAATGAAGCCCGAACAGTTCCACTTTTTCCAGCAATGGAATCGTTACTTAATAGAATAATTCAATCATACGATGCAATAGAATCAAACAGCAGAATAATAAAAATTGATAATGCAAAAAAAGCATTAATAACGGCTTGCAAAAATGCACAACTCCCCCACTTCACCCATCATTGTATGCGTCATTATTTTGTAAGTAACGCAATTGAAAAAGGCATAGATTTTAAAACAATAGCTTCATGGATCGGTCATAAAGATGGCGGAATTTTAGTAGCTAAAACTTACGGTCATTTAAGAGATTTACATTCTCAGGAAATGGCTAAATTGATGTAACAACTTAATACTATGCCTCAATCAACAGATGAAAAAATGCATCCTGGCCTTAAATATTTTGTGAGAAATATCTCAAAAATGACAGGTAAAGATTCTGCAGTTGTATATCGAGTATTATTAGATGTTAAAGACACTGTTCTATCATACATTAATAGTTATAAATCCAAAGAATGTCCATATACTGTGATAAATAAATTTAAAAATTACATTCTAACTAAAGATGAATTAGATGTAGTGATTGGATATGGATCGTCATCTGAAGAAGATAATATTAATTATGAAAACTATGGTGAGTGTGTCGGAAAGTTAATTTCATGCATTCTCTACATGAAATACATAACATATTACTTAAATAAGAAGAATCATGAAGAATTTTTTCTAATTACAATTTGCATAGTATATGCGCTAAATGATTATATCAGTAAGCACGATACAACGTTTAAGGAATTATACGACAAAGATATACTACATCCTGATAATTTCTCAAATGTAATAAATAAATACATTATTTATTTCGATGAATCGTTCTTAAAAACATACGATTTTAAAGAAACTATTTCTGATGAACCACCAGTGTTTGAAAAGCTTCTATATACGCCTGGTGATATTTTAGTTTCTATATTTGTTCATGAAAAATCGAATGTTACTATGTTCTTCAAGGGCTACACTAAAGGACTTGGTAATATTATTAATGAAAAAGATTCTTTTAATTTTAAAGATTTTAGATATGCAAAAAAAGCATTCATCATGGCAGTCTTTTGGCCACTTGTGAAAAATTTCAAAGGTGATACCCAACTACATTTTGATTTTCTAAGTAAACTAATTCCTAAGAAAATTTTACTTACTTTAGAAGTTACTAAATATATGCGTGATAAATTTAATATAAAGATTAAATCACGGCACGGGCCAAAAGTTCAAAGTGAGTCAACTGCATATAATAACGTTTTATCGACTGAAGTATACAAAAAGCTTACTAGTCTAGTAAATCAGAATCTAATTCCTTTATTTAGGAAAATTAATAAAGGTTCACGAATTTGCCAAAGATACTGGATGAAAAAATATTGGATGAAAAATCTATTAAGGTATAATAAACGTGTTGAGTTAACAAATAAAATGCCTTTATGGGCGGTCAGTGCTCTTGTGAAATCCAGTAATATTAAATCGAAAATAGATGAATTAAATATGCTTAATGAAAAAATCTCTGATCATGAACTATTAGACGAGCCATTCAGCTATGGTCAATATTACGGTACTTTAGCATTCATAGCCCTTAGCTCTAAAAGTTATGTAAATAAAATTAAAGAAGATAGTTATTTTTTAGCATATTTCATTCTTGGGTTACTAACTAATTTCACTAACAAACAGGATAAGAGTATGATGTCTTCATTACTAAATAGAGACAAAGTGACTTTTGATAATCTCAAGAATCAAATTTTTGACAATATTAGTTCTATTCTTAGTGCAGTTAGGTCTATTCTTTCAAAATCATTTGAAGATTCTGATTTAAGTAAACATATGAAATTTTGTAGAGGTTTTGAAGATTCTCTAAATAAGTCAATAGATGATCCTATTGATATAGTCTATGGTGATAGTGTTACGGCTAAAATAAATTTGTTCTTGGTGGCGTGTTGGCCACTTGTTGAGCAGTTGGAAAATAGAGTCAAGCTACATGATTTTATAAACAAATACATTCCAGGTACTGAAAGAGTTGAACTAAAACAGGTGAACAACTTTTGTGAACGAATAGGACTAGTTTTAAGTAACAGAGGCCACCCTCGAAATAAATAAAAGACTAACCATGAATACATTAAATAATAGACATCGTTATTACTTAAAATTCAAAATCCAATTTTTACTATTTTTATTAAACTTTTTATGATAAGATGTGCAACATGAAGAATATAACAGAAATAAACAGCATTAAAAAGCATGGTCGGTTAGCTCTTGATATTAAAGAAACTGCCGAATCACTAGGTGTTTCAAAAAGGACGGTTTATAACTTATGTGATCGTGGCCTATTAAGACCATCTCGAGCACTTAGAAAGCCATTGTTCCCAATCACTGAAATTGAAAGATTTCTTAATGTCACAAGCGAAACATTGGGGGTATTAAAATGACAGATATGAAAATAAATAAAAATGCCCGGGAGAAGTTTGGCGACCTATCCGGGCATTTTTTTAAAAGAAACAAATTAAATCATAAAAAAAGTTCATGACTTCATTGTTATTATATAATTGTGAGAATATAACATATGTTGTCAAGAATGCAAATGTAGACGCGTCAACAAATGCTCACATTTCGCATTTTCATGCTTGTTGTTTTTGTTCTGACTCAATTGCTCATTATCCTCGAAACATCATTCGTGAAAATGAGAAATTTTATACGAAACATATAGAAACTTGCTTACTTCAAACAATTTTATGCGAATTCTGCAATTTTAGGTTTCTATACTTCATAAGTATATTCAGAATAATAAACCTGAAATTTAAGCGGTTCTCACTAAAAATACATGAGGAACTGTGCAATTTTACGAGTTTTGCTAAGATTTCAATATCACAGAAACTACGAAATTTTCTATTCAAACTAAAAATCTATGGAAATCTTCGAATACATTCTGCTTTCAGTAAATGTAACGGAATATGTAAATTCAGTATTCATTTTGTAAAAGTTCATAGAAAACTAAGAATCACTAGAACACACTTTTTCGAATTTTTCTGTAATATCAGAAAAGGAGGTTTTGCATAATGTCAAAATCACGCACAAATCAAAAAAGCAAAAGTAGCAGCCTAGATTTCGATAATACAATTGAGAATGTCGTAATTGATCCAAATACAAAAAAAGTAATTAAAAGGGCTCATTCTGAAACTAAAACCAGAGAAAAAGCATATAATGATACAATAGAAAAATATACTGGGCAATTTATATCATCTGATGATTTTGAAACTAAAAGTAAAAAGGAATCTCAGAGACGATATATATCAGATGCATTTGCAGATAGGATGGAACGTCTTGGTATGGGCGGATATTACGAAGGCAAAAAAAAGTTTCATTACGGTGTTCAAACAGGAGCATGGATTGAAATCCCTAACTACAAAAACACAAAATGCAATCCTACAATAGCCAGGTCAAAAAGATCATCGATGCTTAGCGAGTTGGCCTATTTCGTTTATCACAATCAGAAAAAGACAAGAATGCTCGTTATTCATGATGGACCAAGATGTTTATCAATTGATTTAAAAGAGAGATGGAAAAAACAAAATCAAAGAATCCGTCAGTTCAATAAGTCCAGGACTGCAAAGAAATTTGGTGTTTCGATAATATTCAGGTCAAATGAATCTGGCAGTCCGTTCAAAAAAGAACATGAAAAAACTTACAATTCTAAGAGTGGGAAATTCGAACGCAAATATGTAAGAGACGATAAAGGTAATAAAATAAGATGTCTCGACGAAAAAGGCAGAATTTCCTACCATCCACACACCCACGCATTGCTCTACATGGAACGCTTTCTTGAAGGTGAAGAATGGGATGAACTAATAAAGTTTCTACAGAACTTTTTTAAATTAGCCAAACCTGATGCTGGTACAATTGCAGATCCAAGAGAAGTATGTAAATATCTAATTAAGTCAGAGGATATCATGGATCTTCCAGATATCGATTTCATGCGTCACATTAGAAGAACCGCACGCTTGCATGTAGTTCAACCTCTAACACTCCTAAAAGAACAAATCATACAACATAAAGCAGATGGCCTAGTTGTTGATTTCGAAATGACTCATGAAAATAATGCTATAATTCGTAAACCATATCTTCGACCGAATTGGAACTCTAATCCATTAAAAGCAGAAAAAACAGAAGGCGAAATATTATCAGAGAAATTATTGAAAGTATGCGATAAGGAGAAAAACGCTGATATGATAATTTGCTCCCGACCAAATCCATATCAAAAATTTACTCCGGTTGCTGAACCGTATTTTGTGGTTATTGCAGATAGATTTGATCCGATTGAATTCGCCAAGAATCCATATGTTAAAAAAATAAAACAACAAACTGAGAAGAAATTTGAAGTAGGCTGTGCAGCGTTTGAAGCAATAGAAGGGACAAACCCGTTAGACTATCTTGACCCTTATAAGGTTTCTGTTCACAAAAGGACCAAAAGTCGTCTACCTAAAAAATCCAATAACGAAGAAATACCTGGAGCAAGAGGCAGTCCGAGGCTCTCTACCATTGTTTCTAAAACCCATTACGGTGGATTTGAAACAAATCCACCGTCTGATAACTTCAAAACTTCTAGTTTTAGTAACGATTGATACCAAAATTCATAAAACTATGTGCAAATCTAGTGACATTTACAAACGAAGAAACCCCGTCGCTTTCAGCGTCCGAGGCTCCCTACCATTGTTAGCGTTAATTAAACACACATTTAAAAAATAATCAACAAATAAATAATGAAAAATAAAATAATAACGAAACGTTTAAACAACAAAACAGAAGTTACAAACAATGGCATACGAATATTTGAGTCGATTACTAATAACGTAAATCTACAGAATGTATTACGAAGAGTAGATGCTAAATCTATTATGAGCGCGTATAAAAGCGGTATTGAAGTAACGATAGTAATTATAAAAGAAGTTAGAGACAATTTTATATGGGACGATGATTATATTGAAGACTGCTTAATAGAATATCATTTTGAAGATAATGGACTGGTATATTTCAACTGGAGCAAACGATTGATATCTCTGTCTTCTGCTGAACTCAGAGAGGAGATAGATCGCAGGATTAACAGAACATTATATAATAAAACTCCATGTTCTAAAAAGTCTTACAGTCTGGATTATAAAAAAACAAAACAGGCTTTCGAATCTAAAATCAAAAACATATTAGCAAAATCGAAACAAACGGTTAAAAACGTTATTACCTCTAAAAGAATCATGATTGATTCTAAGCTAAATCAACCACATTTTAAAATTCGTGGACTCACAACCTATGAGGATTTGAGGGAAAAATATAATCCAGAGTTTGATGCATTCTTTAATATATTAAAGAATGAATTCAAACATTAATCAGGATAACAATTTGAAATTAATCATTCAAGCATTGTGGCCAATTTGGCAACCTAACCATAAATTTTATTAACCATAACAATAAAAAAGGAGAAAAGAAAAATGATAAATATAATAGTCGGCGGAATAGGAGCTGCAATTGCAGCACTATTATTCGCAAATAAAGATGAAGATGAGGCAGAAATGCCAATTCTTAAACAAGAAGACGTTCCCTTACTTGATGAAGGGGATATTAAACCAAAGCTAAATAAAAACGATAAAGAGCTAATCGCAAAAGGTGATCTCTTCATCATTGAGCTGCAAAAGAAAATTGAAGCTCATGTTCCAGATCATCTGCAATTCTGGCTTACCGTAGGTAGCGATGATAAGATATCTTTATCATGGCAAGACAAAGGTAATCAGAACTGTAGTAGAGTTGGCAGAATAACGGGAAGTGACTTAACCGAAGTTCTAAAAACTCTTCAACAAGTTGATTGGGACGAGGAAGAAATTATTGCTGAAAAATGCAGTGATAAGCTCAAAGAATTCTGTCGGAATTTTGAAGAGTTAAAAGCTCAAAACACTGAGTAGATAAATCAAATTATCGACAGAAAATCATGATTATAGCCGACTGGTAATTAAATAAATTTCCAGTCGGTAAATCATAAGCAAGTAATCAAATAAATTAACTAAATTAAATTATAATAACAAAATTAAATATGAATACATTAATTGAAGAAACCAAAAATGAAACAAAACACAAAGTCACTATAGAGTTAGACGATAAACAAATCGAAACTCTAGAAACTATAAGCATACATACCAGAAAAGAGAAAAATAAAGTTTTGGAATTACTAATCTCTGATCTTTTAAAATTCGATTATGATAAAGATTTGAGTCAAGCTATGGTCAATAAACTAAGTAGATTTACTTCTATGTCATTTAGTCATGAAGATAATGGAGATTGTGAAATAGAATTTGTAATAAATAATTCTAATCGCAAGTCAGATTTAGAACCGAACGTAAGTGCGATTATAAAAGAAAACAAATCTTACACTCTAAAATCCCAATGTCAGGTATTGCATTAATTATATGACAATTTTTGCCATTAAAAATGAGCATTGCCTACACGAGTTCGTTAGCTACTTACAACATGTCAGGCAATGCTCCCCATATACACTAAGAAACTACAACCAAGCTGTATCAAACTTTTTCGATTGGCTTAATCATCAAACTAACTGGGATGGAGATTTTGAGAATGTGCCTCATAAAACAATCAGAAATTATTTAGTAGATTCTCGACAAATAAGATCACCTAGAACAATACGAATGCACTTTTCAGCATTAAAAACATTTTACTTGTTTTTACGAATTAAAGGCATCGTAAAAAAGAATCTATTCAGTCATGTGACATTACCAAAATTCTATAAGCCTCACCCACAATACTTAAATGAGAGTCAGATGTTAAAGCTTATTGAATGTCCTATGAGTTTGCTGAACTCTGGTATTATAAAAGCATTTAAAGCGTGGAGAGATAAACTAATTCTTGAACTACTTTATGGCGGTGGATTTAGAGTAAGTGAATTGATCTCCTTAAACTACGGTAGTTTAAATCACAATGATGGAGTAGCTCGTATCATCGGCAAAGGAAGAAAAGAACGCATCTGTCCAATCGGTAGAACTGCTTTGAAATGTTTGAAATATTTCAAAAGAAAATTTGCAAAAAATAAGTCTGAAGATAATCCAATAATAATAAAAACTAACCATAAACGATTAGCAGTTCGCCAAGTTCAACGTATAGTCAAAGAATATCTGCAGGAAGCTGGTTTACCGAATAATATCTCACCTCACAGCATTCGACATTCTTACGCAACCCACCTATACAACCACGGAGCTGATTTAAGATTGATACAAGAGCTTCTAGGACATTCAAGCATCTCAACTACACAAATTTATACGCATGTCAGTTTTGCGCGAATGATGGAAGTTTTCAAAAAGGCTCATCCGAGAGCGTAAGATAGAATTTATCTAGTAGTATTTTTTAATTACAAAGAAATACAATAAATCTTAGATTAGCTTACTCAGTTGTATCTTGATTCTGCTTAGCATCTTTTTTTAAATTTCTAATTTTTTCAAGTAATGATGAATATTGAAATAATCCTTTCAGAATTTCTTTTGTAAATTCAATAGCTACAAAAACTTCAGACTCAGATATGCTTTCAAAAGTCTTAGCTTCAATATGAGCAGCATCATTTCCCAATAATCTAAGTTCATCAAAAGCTTCAATCAGTTCTTTAGGTAAGATAATTTTTGACCCTAAGTCATTAATTTTTTGCTTTAAATTTTTCCCAACAGCACCTCTATTAACACATATCTCTTCGAGCGTTCTCCTAACCATAATTGCTGAAGCAACATAACAACAATTAGCATGGCAAGTTATGGCTTCTGTAAATACTGTAATGATCCTCTCAGGAATATTACTAATATCAAAGTCAATTCTACGAGGTGGATAAGTAACTTGAACTTTATGACTTTTCCTATCATAAATAACAAAAATGTGTCCTCGGCAGTCCATATTGGGACATATTCTTTGACCAACTACCCAAAGATTAGTAAATATAGAATCTTCCCCAAATTTCTCAAAAGCACTTTTAGTTCCACAATGTGGACAAATATCAGTTAACTTAACGCTTCCACACTGGTGCCATTGTCCATTGTATATTTTCATATTCTAATATCGATTTAACTTTTTAAAATCATAGATAATTGTAATGCTAACAAGACTATTGTATAAAATGAATACTCGTAGTTAGGAATCTATTTGGCAAATGTAAATATGTAATTTTATTAATATATGTGATTATTATCACATGATCTAGTAGCTAGTATATATTAATTCCGGGTTCAATTTAAACAGATCATAGGATCACCAATCATAGCAATCGATGCAAGATCATCTACAAAATGATCCTCATTAGCACGAACTCTTACTGATTCTGCCTTAAAACTTCCCTCCCTTCTAATCTATAGCATCAGTTAGATATTTTGGTAACTGACGCAGTGTCTCAGTGACAAAACCAATAAGATCATCATATATTTCTAATTCACGAAAACATTTACGAATTTGAGGTAATACGAACTGCCCAAAAAGGCTCAACCCTTTTAAAATTCAATGATGGATGATTGGGATATTCTCTCCAGATACGATATTGTTTTCTGACGCACTTTGATGTTGTCTAACGTAGGTATTTCTTCCTGAAACTCGCTCCATTAAAGCCCCAGCGGCTAATTTTGATATTTCAAGTGGGTGGCTACAGTTTTACGCCCAATAGTTCCAGGATTTTCTTTTGTTCTTCGTTCGGCTCTGTGTTCTGATAAAATTCTACATTGTTTACTTTTACCTTGTTACTGCATATTTGCTTTAGACTATCGATTACTCCGGAAAATGTCCAACGACGATTTTTACCTTCTCCGTCTTCATCAAATAGTTTTTTCAATCGTTTATGCATATGCCACTCTACATAATAGGCCAACACGCACAAAAATACATGCGCTCGTATTCGATCGTCTCTTTTGTGGTAGATGGGGCGCATCTCTAACTGCACGGTTTTTAAATTGCGAAAGGCAGTTTCCACTAACTCTAATTTTTTGTAGGAACAGACCACTTGTTGCGCATTCATTTCTTCTTTGTTCAAATCGGTACGAATAATATAACAACCGTCTAGCTGACTTTCTTCTTTGATTTTTTCTTCGTCCCATTCCCAGATTAATTCATGCAGTATCGAAGTTTTTGCTTTGCTGTCCTTCTTGATTTCCCATTTAACATATTTGCCCAGCTTATATTTTGACAGCAATTTGCCGACGCGCGCTCCAAGCTTTTCGACCGTTGTTTTCCTTTTGTAATTGCCGATTTGGATTAAGCCTTCTTTCGTCAATTGCATGAGCCGCCGCCGTGTTTGTCTTGATTTTTTGGCGGTGTAGGGATTTTGGCACAGACAATAACGCTGTCCGGGGTTTTCGACATCGACGACTTCATGGATTTCATGTTCATCAAACAGTTCTATTTGCACAACTTCTTTTTCCAGTAGCTGTTGCATTTGCTTGTGCGTCAGGGCGCTGATGCTGAACAATTCGGGATGTTGCTTGAACTTGCTCAAGTTGCTTTGCGTCACCATTCCGCGATCTCCGACAAAGAT
>JAJFLR010000082.1 GCA_021772565.1 Opitutales bacterium
AGAGAAAAAAGTAGCTTTACCGAAAGCGATCACCAATAAATATTAACAAATAAAATGAATAAAAGCGATAGCATCACCTTTGCCCCGTACTAGGGAATTATAGTTGTCGTCAAATAGGGAAGAATAATTGTCGTTGACCAGCTATAATAAACTCAATGATAATAACGTTATTAAATATTGAGATCTAGATAGATTGCCACAACCAGCCTCAGCAGGTCTCGCAATGACAAAACTAAATTTCTAGCCCAGACTGTTAATAATATTTTGTAATGATCATTTAACACTTCAACTCTCAAGCTATCCAACTTGCATATACAGAAAAGTCGATAAACAAGCGCAGTTGGTTAGTTCTTAGGTAGGTCGTGCTGGTGTGATTAGCAAACAGTTCCAAAACAAAATATGAAAGAATAATAATTGATTTTTCTTATCATACAGTCACCTTATGAATAAAATTATCAAGCGCGTAATTTACACCTGCCAACGGCGGATTTGGCAGTCCCAACCTTGCTTGTAATGCATCACGTATTAGTACGTATTCTGCTCTGTTCGCCAAATACAACAGAAGTGCTACGCGAAGTGGGTCTGCTGCAATCATTCTGTCTACGGTCGTTCCTTTTGCAAAAAACTCTATGCTGGTTGATAAGAATTCTGTCGCATTGTTGCCACTGTTACTCTGTGTGTAGTAGCTCACATCGTTACTGTTGCCCCACGACAACATACTGTCCTCAATCTCGCGTTTTGCAGCTGTTCGAATAGCCTCGGTGAACCCAAGACTCTTTTTAATTCCCAGTTTGGTCAAATGAGTTTTCATGCCAATTCCATCCATGTCTCTGACATTATAATCTATAGGGGTCGTGTCATAACCTTCGGCGCTTGATTCGCTGCCGCCTAACCTCTTGTAACCTACTCCCTTCATTCGTGGTGCTCCAGTTCCATCATCCACCGCTCTTGCTCTTAAAAAATTGTGCAGTGTTGCGAAATCGGCCGGATCCAGATTATTCTCCAAGTGGTGTCCCATTTCGTGCAACAAAATCCCTTCCGTTGCGCCTGTACCATGTGTAATTGTAGAGTCATAATCCATATAGGAAACAGGATCGATTTTTGATACAGATTCTGTTGCTATTTGAGGAACCGGTGTAGTAACAATATTATCAAACTGTTGTGCTGCGCGAAGCAACATTCCAGTAGGGTTTTGTACTCCCCCGATAACACCCGCCGCTGCAGGATTACCAGTGCGACTTATTTCTCCAGCAAGCATTCCCTGGATAAATGGATCGGCTCTTATTACGGCTTCGAGATCAGCATTAACGGCCTGATCTCCAGCAAAAGCACCAGGCGCAGCCACTTGCCCAGTAACGAGGTGACGAGCATAATTTTTAGTGTTTTCTTCATCCGTATCGGCTACTACGAACCAAGGTTCTGTTGTGGCAGCTACCCAACCATTTGGATAACCAAGTTGAGTAAGGATATCATTATAAGTTGGTGCGGCAGTAACTTTGAATGCGTTAGTACGTGCGCGAGACCAAAGCACATCGGCTAAATCAGGTGCGCCTACTGAGACTTTGTTTTCGTTGATCCATCCATCGGCGCTAGGGGCGGCGGTATGTCCCCAAACATGGTTTACCCCGTGCCATTCAGCCTCATTATTGTTTACGATGGTTAAGTTTTCGTCCATTTGAAAAGTTGCAATACTGTTCCAACCAATATCCCTTACATTTCCATCTGCCAATGCAGTATGCGTCCCTAACGTTCTTGCTAGTTGAAACACCGGATTCGAATCCGGCTGTGGCCTACTATCCAACTTACTACTGGTATCAACTTTCGATTGCAATGCCTTCGCGCCCATCACATCAGCTTCCCTCTCCAGATCAACATTATCATTTACATTCACATGACTCCTCATCTGCATAGTTGGCTTTACGCGACCTTGTTTCTGTTGCACCACATGCCACACTTCATGAGGCAAATGTTTTTCCTGCCCGGGACTTAAGTGAATATCTGTTCCTTTTGCAAAAGCATGGGCCTGCAACTGAGCAGGTTGAGCAGAATTGTAATGCACCTTCACATCATCCATAGAATAGCCAGAAAGGGCTTCTGTGCCAGATTTTAGGTTAACAGGCAATCCGGTTTTATTTTCGTTATTTAGTTCCATTTGACTCCCTTCTTTAAGAAGCTTGCCGACAGCCTGATTTCCGATCGTGCTTTGGAGTTGCAAGACGTCATTTGGTTTCAACGACTTGGGATCAAGTCTAACGCGTTGGATGAGAGTGCTTGGGTGATGTTGCTGCTGGGCTACATCTAAGTTACAGGCAGTAGGCTTTGACGCTCTTTGTTCTGAGCTGGATTTATCACAGCTGTACATTTGTGATTGCGAGGACATAATTAACTTCTTTCGCTAGTCAGCCGTTTTTACTGACAACGAAGCCATAAAACATTATTAATACATGGAAAATTTTCCATTGTATCGATCCATATTAGTGGAGAAAGTGGATGTCAAATTAGAAAGTAAAAAATAATTTGGCTGCTTACATAGAATCCAATTTTAATGTGTGAAACGAGTAAAAATTGCCGCAAATTTCAACTGGATCCGATTAAGAAGTTGGTGGCGCAAGTAAAATAGGCGCGATGAGAAAGGGATGAGGGATAAAATCTGTGTTCAATCTGTTACTAATAGAACTCCAAAAACTACCGATATTAATACTCACGTTACGCAAAATGAAATTGCTGGTTTAACAAGATTTCTTGATCTTATTTTTAGGAAAGATTTAGGAACGCAGGAAAAGGGTAATGGATCAGTGGTGAATGATGAGGATAAATTCTATGCTCAATTCCTGTTTCATCTACGGCTAAACAAGTTTCCCTACTGTGGGTTCTGAAACTTCTGATTTTGTTAAAAATTGATTGTTATTTTAAGAATAAATCATTTTCGCATATTTATCTCTAGCTACATAAAAAAGAAGGCATAATGCATTCACATTACGCCTTCTATATATAGTTATTTCGTTTATCTAAATTTACTGATAATAAAAATTATTTGCGTAAATTTTTCCTGGTTTTTAATTTAACTGCTAATAATATAAAAGCTGAAAACATTAAAGCGTAATGTCCAGGCTCAGGTACCACAGTTACATTTAGAATGCGTGTAGCTGATACAGGAGTTGAGGTACTATCTACGATACCACTAAACTTAATTCCAAGTTGATAGTCACCTGCAGCTGTAAAGGCTATATCTCTGTGTGAATGCGCGTGATCAAATGTCCATTCATCATTAGCATCAGCTTCATTGACTCCATCAGAAGAGTTAAATAATGTTGTTGTTACTGCTCCCAGAGATGTTTGAAAAAACGAAAAATTTCCAGGTCCACTGAAAGAGACAAGTTCCCACGTAAGATCTGTAGAAATATTATTATTAGTATTACCAGATTGAACAGGTTCATTTCTAATACCAAAATTTGGAGATGAAGTGCTATCATGATACCAAATATTATCGCCAGAATTAACTCCTAATAGACCATCCCAGCTAGCATCTGCCGGACGAGATACTTGTGCCGTTATTGGAATAATTAACTTAAAATCATTATCGACCGTATAGAATGTGTCAGTAGCCAACGTAGAACCATTAACCACACCACCTGCGCTTACTCGAAACTGCAAATCAACAGTTTCAGATGACGGCGTGTTATCAGTAAATATTGCACTGAGTACACCATGTCCAGAAGTATATTCATCGAGCGCGATCGCGTTAAATGAACCAACATTTGTAATAATAAAACCTGCTAAAGCAGATGCTACTATTTTCTTAATATTTTTAACTTTTTTCATATTTGAATTATATAATTTTATGTTTAACTAATTTAATTACACCAATAAAAAAAATATTTAGTGGTTCCTATGTCAAATATTGCTAATGCGGCTTTTTGTCGCGGTAAATTGCATATTTATATAACCATTCCAAATTAGAGAATAACTCTGATTAATAATACTATTTCGTGTTATTAAATTCTTGCTTAATAACCTGTATATCGAAGAAGGAGATTGTAGAAATTAGGTAGTAATTCACTTAATGGGTGATTCTTTTCCCGGATATAAAGACCAGTCGGACTCTACGTCAGTTACTATTGAGCGGGGCATACTCTGATTAACAATTTTCGTAAATCTTTTTAGATCATTATGTTTAATTTTGTTAGCATAGTCCCATTGAGCCAAATTAAATCCGATATGACTTAACTGATATTGATAATTTTCATTTGAGGCTAATTTATAATTTTCTAACTGTGCTTCCAGAAATTTGATCCAGCGAGATCCGATGAAATATTTTAAATTTAGATCTCCAACTAACCTTTCATAACCGCCATTTAATTCCATCCACATATTTCCTAATTTGTTAATAGGTAGATTATCATCTGATGATTGAAACTCGCCGAAGTACAACATTCCCATCCCTTCGTGATGGCGTATTATAGGATCACGTATATCAGTATTAACTCTAATTTCCAGGCAGCGTTTTTTAACTGTATCCCAATTTAATTCAGAATCTTTAAACACGACTAATCCGATTTGAGGTGTGTTTTGATAATATCCATTTATAAATATATAAACATTTGGGAAAACCTGCTTTAATGTATGGGCGATGACATCAAATTGCACTTTTGAGAGTTGATACATTGCCAGCCATTGACAGAACACACCGTTTGGTTTTAGGGCATTCTTTATAGACTTAAAATGTTCGAGACTGTAAAGCCTTCCCACACCCGAACCCCATGGAAGAAATAAGTCAGCCTCAATCACATCAAATTCATTGTTAGCGGAAGCAAAATATGTCCGACCATCTTCTGCAATAATTTGTGCACGTGAATTATTGGCTATGTCATAATTGTATTCACCATAATATTTTTTAGCTGCATCTATGACTATTGAGGCAATATCAACTGAAACTACAGATTCAATATTTTCATGTCTTAAGGCTGCTCCAGGCGTAATTCCTGTAGCGTGTCCAATAAATCCAACTTTTTTTGGATCAGGGTGAAGGATGATCGGTATGTGTGCCTGACGTTCTTGACTATACCTTACGCTTGTGCTGCCTAGCATATATTGATTGGACATAAGTAAACCTACGCCATCATCTTTTTGTCTGACGATTGCTAAGCTTCCCTCACGACCATACTTTTCCTCAATCACTTCTAACGGAATTCCAGGGCTGACATGAGGTAATTTTTTGTTAATTTTTTCAACAAATATCGCAATAAAAACTATAAAAGCCACAGTTACGTACTGTGATTTTTTATACTGTGAAAGTCCTTTTAATAAGAAAAATGGTAGCGCTAGTACCGCATAGCATAATGCAATGATTCCTACTCCATAGTGTATACCTGTGGAAGGTAATATAAAGCGATAGGCAACTTCGGCACCCACGAGACCACCGAGTCCATTTACCGCTAACAACCATCCTAGTTTGCTGCCATGTCGGTCACCACCTTCTTTCCCTAACCAGGAAACAGTCATTGGAAATATTAATCCGGATATGAAGAGTGCAGGGCCTAAAGTGATAAATACGACAATAACAAATTTGATGACAAAATGTAGAACTGAAATATTATCTCTAGCAGGATTCCACATTGAAACTACAAGCATGAATATTAAGGGCGCTATGGCTATAGTTAAGCCAGCTAGATAAAATATGTGTGGAAATATTTTTTCAATATTGCCAAAATATTTTGTTAGTATAGGTAAACAAAGTGCCGATATTGCTAAGAGGAAAATAACAGTAATGAGCACCGCTGTTGGGCCATAGATGGACATCGTAGCTACCAGCATGTACATTTGGAGTGAAATAACTTCCAATGCCAGTATCCCAGCTCCTGATATAAAGGAAATTGCTAACGCTATATAAAATATTTTATAATCAATTTGAGATGGTTCAGGATCAGCATCTTTATTCTCGATATTTTCAGGATTCCACGCTCGATCAATTTGAAAAAAGCTAACTGCAATAATTAAGTTTATACCCATTATAAAAATCATAGCACCACTAGCACCAAACCAATGTAGGAGAAAACCGGATACTAAAATTAAACCTAAGACACCACCCAATGTATTTATTGCATAAAGCCATATTCCGTGCCTTGAAAGTTCTAGAGAGCCGTGTAGTAATGCACTGGCCATAACAGGTAGTCCGATGCCCATTAAAAAAGCCGGAGGAACTATAGCGGCAAACGAGATAATTAATTTGCAAGTGCCACTTTGCCACCCATTAAAAGCATCAGTGCCTAATACAGGCCAAATCCAATCGGATAATTCGGGTAAGAAAAATATAGGTAAGCAAAAAATTACAATTGCCAATTCCAGTATTCCTAGAAGTTTCCATGGGCGCAGGTTCTTCTTGATAAGATAATTGGCAAATGCTGACCCAAGACCCAAACCTAGAAAAAAACATCCAAATACTCTAGCACTTGATTCTGCACTACCACCCAAGATATCAATAAGGCGACGTGTCCACAGAAGCTGATGTCCCAACGCAGCACACCCACTTAACAGTGCGAGAAATAACGCAATATTATATATTCGATTATTCATTAATTTGTGGAAAATTTTATTATTCAAAATGATTTGAAAGAAAATAAAATCAGAATTGTATAAGTATTAAACAATTATATTTTGTTAACTGCGGCAAATTGTCGCTTTTCAAAGTAATAAGTTGTATTCAATAATATCAATACTGTATTAGCGAAACCGTTCATGTGATCTTACGTAGATAATTTAAAGGATAGAATAATTCTAAATTTTTAATGTTAATAATTAAGAGCATAAATACCTGTCTATTGAAAAGATAATTTTCAATGTTTTAACCTAAAAAAATCTAGTGAATGTTCAATTACTCAATAGAAGAAATTAAAAATAAAAAAATAATTACGTTAGTAAAATTATCTACTTTATTTTGTTTATCCTCTCTTTTTGCAGGCCATGTCCATATTTCCGATGACGGTCAATTACTCAATCCTGATCATCATAAAAAGGAAATTAAATCATTTGAAGTGGATATGGGTCGTTTGAAAGCAATTTTAAAACTAGGTAATTTTGGCAAAGCGATAAGTACATATATTGAGAACAATGCTGGACTAGAGGGTCTGTCGTTATTAACTAAAAAAGGAAAAGATGATTATTATAATAGTCTGGTAGAAGAATTTATAAATAAAGTTGACAGTGGTGATGAAAGTGTCGAGATGCTCACCAAGTACGGGTATCAGCTCTTACTAGTCAATAAACTTGAGAGTTCAAAAAAATATTATTCTCGTGCCTTGGAGATTAAAAAAGACAATATTGGAGCGTTATTTGGTCTAACGCTGATTGCTTATACGCAAAAGGATTGGAGGGCTTACATGTCCTACAAAAATAAATTGTTAGGATTATCAGATAAATTAGTAAGTCAAAATTTTCTGCTTTTGGCAAAAATATCCTTTGATTCTGCAAACTACACTGAAGTTATAGAATATTATAATTTGGCTTCTGAAAATAAAGTGAAGTCTGTTTTGTTAGATTTGATTGCGGCTAGAAGTTATTTTATGCTAGGTAACCTAAGTGAGTCTGAAAAGCTATCTAACGAAATATTAATAACTGATTCGAATAATCCCGATGCACTTGAGCAACTTATAATGATTCATAAATGGAATGGAGATTACTCTCTTGCATTAAATTTAATAAACAAACTTATTAAAATTCAACCGAACAATATTGAATCACATCATTTACACTTTGAACTGTTAGCTCTATTAAAAAATTATGAAGCGGCAGAAAAATATCTCAACGAACATTTACCAAATTTGAGTAATGTAAATAAAACTGACTTAAAAGCATGGATCTATCAACTAAAAGGTGATTACAAATCCGCAATAAATCTAATTACTCCATACTTAAACCACTCAATTATTGCATATCGTTCGGCTAAATTAAATCTGGATCTAAATGAAGAAGATGCAGCTGTTGAAGTACTCACTAATAGGCATTTTACTTTGGATCAATGGAGAGCAATAGTTATTTATGCAAAGAATAAAAAGCTACTCAATACTTCATTAAAATTGTTAGACTTGGCTATCAAACAATATCCTAACAATCCTTACTTATATAACTCATGGGCATGGAATGCAGTTGAAATCAGATTATCTGATATTGATCTTATTGTTGAGCGAGCAAAAAAAGCCTATGATTTAATTCCAGAAAATCCTGCGATTATTGATACCTATACCGAAACATTATTGTCTGCAAAACGCAGTCGAGAAAGTAAAGATATTTTACTTAAACATAAATCAATTGTAGAAAACAATCCACAATTACTTTTTAATTTAGCATACTCATACGAATTAGCAGGGCAGAGAAATAGTGCTTTAAAATATTATAGAAAATGTCGGGCAATTCTAGATAGTCGCAAAGAGTGGAGTATTAGAAATAGTAAAGATGAGCTTAAGAGCAAAATCAAAAAATTGAATGATAAAAATTAATATCAGAACAAAACATACTAATAGCAGGCATCATAATATGATTACCTCAATCATAGGTGCTCAATTGGTATAATTACAGTATTTGATAAAATGTATTCAAATCTTTAAGCCATATAAATTTTATACTATCATTCAATACAAGAAAGTCTGAAACTTATCACTGAATAGCTATAGGGAGTTGACATTTTTAATGAGCCGTTTTCAGTAGTAAAAAATTTTTTAATCATACAGTGATGAAAATAAATTTATTCATATTATTAATTATATATTTCATAAACTTTGATAGTTTTGGAAATTCTGAATTGCAGTCTGACAGGATAGCGATAAAGCAATGGCTTGATATTGAAAAAAAGATTGAAAGAAAAGAGTCAGAATGGATTAAAGATAAAAAAGCTATCAATGATTTAATTAACATTTTAAGCGATGAAGTAACAATGTTAGAATCTAATTTGGAAAAGATTAGAGAAAACAGTTCAAGTTTAGATATTAAAAAAATAGAGATTCTTAGTAATAAAGATCTGTTAATTGAAAATTCCACAATTGTTCAAAATGAAATTAATTCATTTGAAGAAGAAATTTTTGAACTTTATAAATTATTTCCGGCACCACTGCAAAAAAAGATCGATCCATTATACTCAAGGATGTCGAATTCAGATAACGCATCTTTATCTGAGCGTATGCAAAATGTAATTGGTATATTATCTCAGGCCGATAAATTTAATAGCATTATTACAGTAGAATCCAGTCTTGAAGAAATTGGTGAGAGCACTGAGGAAGTCACAACGTTATACATTGGTTTAGGGCGCGCTTATTTTGTGAATAGTCGCGGCGATTATTCCGGATATTTAAAGCCCGGTTCTCTTGGATGGGAAAAGGTAGTTAAAAATGAGTTAGCTCAAAATATTAAAAATGCTATTTATATTTATAATAACCCACAGGAAGCCAAATATATACCGTTGCCTGTAGAATTTTAATTTCTCTATCCCTGTTCATAAATGAAAAAATTAATTTTATCTATATGGCTTGCATTATCAATTCCTGTTGTCGCTCAAGTCTATCAGCAAGCTATAAATTCAGTAAATACTGATTTAGAAAACTCTATACAACGGCTTGAAAACATTAGTCATCGTATAAGTGAAGAGAAGATTGAGTTGTCAAGAAATCTAGAACAATTGCGTAGTAAAGTTATTTTATTACGACGTGAATTTGAACAGTCCGATAGGATTAATGAAAATAAAAAAATTAGTATCTCTCAATTGGAAAATGAAATAAAGATTCGGCAGAATGAAATTGATTATCTTAATGGTTTATTAAGTGATTATGTTCGTCACTTTGACTCACAATTACATATTGCCGAAATTCAACGTTACTCAAACTCTGAAGATTTAGCTATCAATTCTATAGAAAGTAATGATCTAAATTTTGCATCGAAAATTTCAGTAATAATGAATGCAATAGACCGACTTAAGGATTCATTGGGTGGGATTAGTTTTAAGGGACATGCATTGGCAACTGATAATGTCTTAGAAAATGGAACTATCGGTTTGCTAGGTCCAATAGCCATATTTTCTAGTGATGAAAGTAGTGCTACCGGTATTATTGTTGAAAAAAGAAATTCACTTGAACCATCTATTTATGAAAATATCGGAGATGAAAATCAATTACTCATAAATACGTTATTGAGTGAATATTCCGGTAATTTACCAATAGATACTACATTAGGGAATGCATTAAAGATAGAAGCTGTTAAAGAAACGCCCATTGAGCATATTCAAAAAGGAGGTATCGTTATTTATTTTATTCTTGTTCTCGCATTATTTGCCTTCCTGATTGCATTATATAAATGGTTTGAAATTTCGGGAATTAAAAAATCTGATCCTGAAGATATTAAGAAAATTTTAGAGTTTATCGATAATGATAATAGCACTGAAGCTATCAATGTTGCCAGAAAAATTAAGGGACCAATTGGTGTGATGTTAATTAAAGCTGTGGAAAATATTGACTCTGGAAACGAGGTGCTTGAAGAAATGCTTCAAGAGCAACTATTATTAGCACAACCTAAACTTGAAAGGTTAATTCCTTTTATTGCTGTTACTGCAGCTACTGCACCTTTATTGGGTTTATTAGGTACAGTTACCGGTATGATAAAAACTTTTAAGATAATTACAGAATTTGGCACCGGGGATGCCAAGTCATTATCTGCAGGTATTTCTGAAGCTTTGATTACCACCGAATTTGGTCTGTTTGTTGCAATTCCTGCACTTATAGTTCATGCCTTGCTATTGAGGAGATCTAAATCAGTTCTTGCTAGTATGGAACAGAGTGCGGTTGCTTTTATCAATGGTAATTCAGTTAGGTCATCTGAAAATGTTTGATAGTATTAGAGATAATAAATTAGTTGAAGAAATCTTTAGTGTTTGGGTAAACGGTGGATTTTTAATGATTCCGTTAGTGTTGCTTGCTTTGATTATCTATTTTTGTGCTATGGAGCTCTATTTTTATTTTCACAATGCTGACTTTAAAAATGTCAAAGAAAACGTTTGGATAGATTGGATAAAAAATTCAAGCGAGTGCAGGGGAAGTATAGGTGAAATAATTTCTTATGCGTTGAGTAATGTAAAGTCAGTAGTAGAAATTCAAAATAAATTTATAGAAATTCGTCATGCACATTTACCTCGTATTGACAGAAGAATTATATTTTTAAGCATTTTAATAACTGTTGCTCCATTGATGGGATTATTGGGAACAGTGATGGGGATGCTGACAACTTTCAAAGGGTTATCAGTTGGTAATGGAAAAATCATTGAACTTGTGGCGTCAGGTATATCTGAAGCGTTAATTACCACACAGACTGGCTTAATAATTGCAATTCCAGGGTATATTTTTATTTATGTGTTAACACGAAAACGACAAGAGCTCGCTGCATTTTTAGGACATTTGGAGAGCAAAATTGTACAGTATTATTCGAAGGGAGAAATATAATGAAACACCGTAGAATAAATATGGATTTTAATGATTCTACTGAAATCAATATCTCTCCAATGATAGATATGGTATTTATACTTTTAATTTTTTTTATTGTCACAACTGTATTTATTGATGAGCACGGTCTAGATGTAGATGTTCCCCAACCGGCTAACATCACGAAATTTGATAATGAGATAATGCAAATTACAGTTACTGACAGCAGCCAAGTGATGTATGAGGGTAGAAATATTGGATTACAAGGCATTCGTTCTATAGTAAGGCAGATTATGCATAAAGAAAAAATTCCATTACTTATTGGTGTGGAATCTAGATCGACTGCCGGTTTGTTAGTTAAAGTTATGGATGAAGCTAAACTCGCCGGTGTTGAATCAATCAGTATTAATCATGCATCTAGTAAATAAGGATACTCATTAGATGAAACGTATATATCATCCACCTAAATTAAGATCTGGTTTTCTTTATTCAAATTTAATTGCGATAGTAATTACATTGTTAATATTTGTCGCTATACCGCTGACACAGTTTTTGGCTGATTTTGACAAAAATAGGGACACTGTATTATTATCAGATATTCAAATTCCCCCGCCTGATTCATTACCTCCAGAACCGCCTCCGCCAAAAAATGAAGAAATTGAAGAATCTAATCCTGAACTCAAGCAGGAATTAAAACCGTTAAACTTAAGTCAGCTTGATGTTATGTTAAATCCTGGCTTGGGTAATGCGCTGAATATTGGTTTTAATATTGCTCGCTTTGGAATCACCCCTGATACAATTGCCCAAATTGAAACATTTAATTTAAAAGATCTGGATAATAGTCCAAGACCAATTTATAAAGTAACCCCAATCTATCCTCATGCATTAAAGAGAGAGAGAATAAATGGTAAGGTTGTTTTGATATTAGTAATCAGTAAGGAAGGAGATATAGTTGAGGCTGACGTAGTGTCTTCAACCTTGAAAGAATTTGAACTTCCAGCAGTTAATGCTGCTATGAAATGGAAATTTGAACCAGGAACAAAAAATGGCGTAACGGTGCAGTTTAAGCGTTATTTACCTATATCATTTATTGTTAATTGAATAATCTATAGTAATTAAAACATTAATTTAAAATCATGAAAATTAAAATAACAATCGTTTTGCTGATAATTAGTTCAAGTTTTGCCTCGGCATATGATTTACTACCCCTCAATAATAGCTATTGGACAAATGAAGAATTTTTAAAAAGTTTTACTGCAAGTTACGGAGTAAATTCAAAAATTGAGCCAAATATCGACTCAAATGAAAAAGAATTATTCGACCAACTTGTCCCATTAATAAAATCAGATATTAACTCAGCAATTCAGGAATTAGAATATAATATAACAGAAAACAGTAGTGCGCCTCTTGATTTTATATTAGGTAATCTTTATTTTGAAATTGGTAATTTCACTGATGCTGAGACTGCATACCTGAAGGCAATAAAAAAATTCCCAAACTTTCGTAGAGCTCATAATCTGTTGGGAAAACTACATGTTAGAAATAACAATTTACCTGAAGCAATTCCGTACATCTTAAAAACTATAGAATTGGGTGGGGCAGGGTCATCAATATTTGGGTTGCTTGGATATTGCTACATGAATTCTGAAAAATATGACTCAGCATTAACTGCCTATCAACAAGCTTTATTATTTGATCCTGCTAATATTGATTGGAGAACAGGTAAAATTCAATGTCTACTCATACTAGAGAAATGGGATGAAGTTATTTCGATCACCAATGAATTTTTAAACGATTATCCGGATAATAAAAATATGTGGACAATTCAAGCCAATGCATATCTGGGTAAAAATCAATTCTTGGATGCCGCTAGTAATTATGAGGTATTAAGTAGAATGGGAAATGTATCACCTGATATATTATTTCAGTTAGGTGATATATATGTAAATGAAAATTTATTAGATTTAGCTTATGAAAAGTATTTAGAAGCTATAAATTCTGGATTAACAATTCCGGTTAGTAATCTGTTAAGGGTTATTGATATTTTAGTTAGTAGACTAAAATTTAACGAGGCTTCTAATTATATCAGTAAAGTGAGAGAGATGCACAGTAGTACTTTGTCAAATAATGAAGAATTAAAAATACTTAATCTTGAAGCTCAAATAGCACAGTCACAAAATGATCTCAACAAATCAGTTGAAATATTAAATAGAATATTAGAAAGAGATCCGTTAAATGGTGAAGCCTTACTCTCACTTGCGAAATATTATTGGGAGCAGAAAAATGATTTTGAAAGAGCAAAATTTTATTTTGAAGCAGCAATTAAACTGGATGATTATCGGTATGATGCATTATTGAATTATGCTCAAATGTTGGTTGCTAATAAGAAATTTGAAAACGCAATCAATCAACTCGACCTTGCATTAAAAATCAAAAAAACCGAAAATGTAGCTCGTTATCTGGAAGCAGTTGAGCGAGTCGCCTCTGCAAATCAGAATTAGGTGAATGTGCCAAAATTAACATTATTGATCTTATATAATCTACTGCAATTTTAAATTTATTGGGGATTGGTTCACCAAAAGCAGGATAGTTGAGCTTAATACATTTATTAACTATTGATAGTCTCAAAAAGAATAATTGTTTTATGCTAATGCAGGCTCAGTACCCGGTGGAAGTTCTTCTTCAATATCCTCTTTAGCAGCAGATTTACTTTCCTCGGCAGCAATCATTTCTTCGTCAGCCATTGGCAATATTTTCTGTTGAAATATCGGCGAACGAATTTCATTAAATTTAACTATTTCATATATATGTTTTCCTTCGAGTGTCTCATGCTCCAACAATGCTTGTGCAATAATTTCTAACTTATCCCGATTTTCAGTTAGCAGGTCTTTTGCTCGCTTCAATTGTGTTTCGATTAGATTACTGATTTCCTTGTCAATTTTTTGTGACGTGTTTTCACTATAATTTTGAGTGCGAGTAATTTCTTTTCCTAAAAAGACATGATCCTGATTTTCTCCTAACGCTACTGGACCAAGCTCACTCATTCCCCAGTCACAGACCATATGACGAGCCATTTTGGTTGCCATTTTTATATCTCCAGAAGCACCGTTGGTAATATCACCCAATACAATTTCTTCGGCAACTCGTCCGCCCATGCTGCAACAAATTTGATTTAGTAACTGTTTATATGCATAATTAAGGATATCCTTTTTGGGCATAAACATTGTCGATCCCAGTGATTGTCCTCGTGGAATGATTGTGACCTTATGAATAGGTAAGCGTCCGTCATCAATTAGTGCTTGTACGAGGGCGTGACCCGCTTCATGATAGGCAGATATTTTCTTGTCTTCATCATCCATTAATCGACGTCGCTCACGGCCAAATGCAATTTTATCACGCGCTTCATCAATATCATGCATATCTACTTTATCTTTATTGTATCTTGCTGCGTGAAGAGCTGCCTCATTAAGAAGATTTTCAAGATCAGCTCCTGAAAATCCCGGAGTATTTCGAGCTACATTTTTTAATTCAACTTCATCAGCAATTTGAATTTTTCTGGAATGCACCTGTAAGATACCCTCTCTTCCATTGACGTCAGGGAGATCAATCATGACTTGTCGATCAAAACGACCTGGTCTCAGTAATGCACTATCGAGTACATCGGGTCGATTTGTTGCGGCAATAATAATAATTCCTTCATGGGCATCAAATCCATCCATTTCAACAAGTAAAGAATTGAGTGTTTGCTCACGCTCATCATTACCACCACCGAGTCCGGCACCTCTTTGACGTCCGACCGCATCTATTTCATCAATAAAAATTATACAAGGCGCATTTTTCTTACCTTGTTCAAACATATCCCTAACTCTAGATGCACCTACTCCGACAAACATTTCAACAAAGTCTGAACCGCTTATGCTATAAAAAGGGACATCAGCTTCACCGGCAACTGATCTGGCTAGTAAAGTTTTACCAGTGCCTGGAGCACCGACCAGTAAAACTCCCTTTGGAATTCTACCACCAATTACCTGAAATTTTTTAGGGTCTTTTAGAAAGTCAACTATTTCTCTAACTTCCTCCTTAGCTTCATCACAACCGGCTACATTTGAGAAATTTACTTTTTCCTTATCCTGCATCAACATTTTAGCGCGGCTTTTGCCAAAGCTCATTGCACCTCTGCCCGCCATTTTTAATTGTCTTACAAACAGAAAATACAAAACACAAATTATTATTACAAATGGAAGTAACGTTAACAAGACTTCAGTGAGTAACGTGCTTGCAGGTGTTTCATGAAAGTAACCGGTATTTTGCAGTCGCTCCAGATTATCGTCGGTTAATCGACCTTTAGCGATAAAATATACATCTTCTTCTGAATCTGTATTTTTAAGTTTACCCTCAATGTGGTTCCAGTTAGCACCACCAGATGGTTCTGATTTTATTGAACCTTTTTCCACTAGACCTTCTTCAGCTGCTGTGATGACTTGATGAATGGTCCATTCGTTAACAGGTTTCTTTCCAGTATCGGTTAGTGAAAATAGAACAACAATCGCCAAAATAATACCTATCCATATAAGCATGACTTTAGGTTGAAATCGATCCGGAGAAGATTTTTTTAACGGTTTATTTTTACTCACTTTTTTTTCTTCAGACATTTTTTAATTTTAGAAATATTATTATACCCTGTTTAGATATTATAAATAAGTCAATCTCAGAGCTCTTCGCGTAGTTTCGGTAATTTTTTGATTGTTTGACGGGGGAAATCCAGGAACCCATAATATATTTTTGTGGTTATTGCAGACCAATGGGATTGTATTTCGTTCCACAGATGCTACTTTGTAATTTACCATCATATCTTGCAACTTAATGCTATTTGATGAACCAAGTGGATTGTAGCGATCACCCGGCAAACGTGTTCTAATTAATACTGAGTTCAGTGAATCATTATCATTTGAGATATATGCAGTAGAATTTTGATCAATGTTTCCATTTAATATGGTACTCACTAACTTATCATCTAAAACTATTTTTTCTAAAATTAGTTTATTTCCATGAGGAAAAAAGATTGTCACATTTGTTGGAGAAAAAAACTCATGCCATTTAGATAAGACATCAATAATTGTTTTACTAATGACTCCATGTTCAAATTTAATAGTTAAGTTTTTCCCGGCACTTACTTTGATTTTTTTATTTAGCTTTATGGAAAAAATCAGTTGATTGAGGGCGACACGATTTAAATTTTCATTTAGATTATTTACTCGGAGCCAACTTGTTAATGCACGCCTAACGAGTGCCAAAGGTTTATCAAGAAGTGGATTTAAATTATATGATTTATTTTTTTCAGGATTATCAATCAATGTTTCTAGCCAAAATTGAAGAGCATCATCTGATTCTTCTAAAATTTCTCTAGATTGTGCAATGCCTTCTATAACATCTCTATCAGCTGATTTTTTCAATATTGGAATAACATTGTTTCTAATTTTATTTCTAAGAAATTTATTTTCATGATTTGTTTTATCTTCACACCATGGAATATTCAAAGATCTTAAATCAGAAATAATTTTTTCTTTAGTAATATTTAGTAGAGGTCTTAGTCTTATAATACCATTGTTGAATATTTGTACCGGTCTAGGTGCAGCAAGCCCTGTTAGTCCACTTCCTCGAGATAGACGTATTAGTAATGTTTCAATTATATCGTTTTTGTGATGACCTAATAATAAAATTTTAGAGCCGACTTCGTTCATTACTTTTTCTATAAAATCGTAGCGAGCATCTCTAGCATTTTTTTCGTTGATAGTTTTATTATTTTCCAGATTCCATTCTCCACTAAAGAACTTCAAGCCCAAGTCTTCAGTTAATTTTCTGACAAATTCTTCATCTTTGTCTGAATCAATACTTCGCAGTTTATGATTGAAGTGGACAATAGTCATATTTTTAAAATTGTCCTGAAATAAAGAGTACAAAAGCAGCGTTAAATAAATTGAGTCCGCACCACCGGAGCAGGCAATAGTCCACGGACAATGACAATCTTTACTTAACTGTTCTATGACAGCTGAGTGCAGATTGTTGTTTGTTGTCAGTTTACTCAGTTTTTGACTATTGTATTTCCAGTTCAAATTTATTTGGATTAATTATTGTGTTATCAATTATATCAACATTACTTTTAATAGATGGAATTATTTAAAATGAATAAGAATTGAATACACTAACGTTTTATTATCTTTACAATGTTCAAGCAAATTACAATTCTTGCACCAGGTCTTCTCGGTTCATCATTAGCTATGGCAATAAAAGATCATGGCTTGGCTGATAAGTTAGTAATTTGGTCAAGACGGGCAGAAACACGAGTAAAATGTGTGAAAAAGTTAATCTGCAATGCAGTTGAGGATAATATTAAAGATGCAGTTTGTGGCGCAGATTTAGTAATAATTTGTTCACCTGTTGATGTCATTGCTTCAATTGCTCAAAAAACGATTCCATGTTTGAAAGAGGGTTGTATCATAACAGATGTTGGAAGTACTAAAAGTCTGATTTGTAGGAATATTAACGCAGTAGTATCAAGACATGTAACTTTTATTGGATCTCATCCCATGGCAGGTTCTGAAAAAAGTGGAATTGATGCGGCAGATTCTAAATTATTTTTAGGTAAACCCTGTTTTGTAACTCCACTTGTTGAGACTCCTGAAAGTTCCCTGGAAATTTTAATTAAATTTTGGAGTGAATTGGATATGGAGGTCATTACGACTACACCTGAAAAGCATGATGAAATTGTAGCTAATATTAGTCAGATGCCACATTTACTTGCTTCTGTGCTGTGCTCATACTTAGCTGCAAAAGATTCCAACTGGAAAAATTTTGCCGGTAATGGTTTAAGGGATACAACTCGAATAGCATCTGGAAACCCTGAACTCTGGAAGACTATCATAGAACAAAATTCAGATGAAATTCTCAGAGCAATCAATGGATTTGAAAATGAACTGCAATCGCTACGTTCAGCTATTTCAAATAATGAACCGTTTGAAATATTAAATATTTTAGAACGTGGGAAAAAGTATAGAGATCGGTTGAGGTCTTAGTGATTATTTCTCAAGTAAATTCGCATCACTTGATATAATACTAATCGTAAGTTGTCCTAGTACATAAAATATTATGGAATCAATAGCATCAAATGAATTAAAAACGAGACTGGGTCGCAAGCCTAGAGAGGTCCAAAATGGCAAGGAGTATATAGTAACTACGCATGGCAAGCCCGTTGCTAAGCTAGTTCCATATAATAAAGATAAAGAAATTGGAGGTGCTAATGATAGAATGAGAAATAGGCAAAAAAAGAATAACCTAAATGGAATTACTGTTAAAGCTCTTATAAATGAAGGTCGTAGAAATGGATGAGTTTTTTTAAGAGAGTCATTTAGGGATAATAAAACCAACGCAGTCACAACACCTATTTGGACATCGGAAGTTCTAAATGCTGAGCGCAGAACTAGAATTAGCAAGGATGATGTTGATGGACAAATTTTTTGACTTACTTTCATTACCAATTGAAATTAAATTCAGCCATAATTATCTCAATATATCAAATATTGTGACGCTTGCACGAAAGCATCGTTTGACATCTTATGACGCTTTTTACTTATATCTTGTACACGATATGGGGCTGCCTCTTGCAACTGTTGATAAGGCTCTTCGTAAAGCTGCAGCAAAAGAAAAGATATTAGTTTTACCAAAGACGGTTTGACAGGATTGTCTTAATATTATTATTTTCTTCTATAACCACTTTGAATGCCGAGGTGCCAGGGCTCTTGATAATTTTTTAGCCAAAAATGGGCCTTTATAAATTAACCCTGAATAGATTTGAATTAACTTTGCTCCGGCGTCACATGTTTTTCCGGCTGTAATAGGATCAGAAATTCCACCTACACCGATAATTGGCAGTTTCCCGTTTGTCACACGGTTAATATAATTTATGATGGTAATTGATTTTTCATGTAATGGACGCCCACTTAAGCCTCCTTCATCCTGGCTGATTTTTCTTAAACCTCCCTCACGCGATATTGTCGTATTAGTTGCAATCACTCCATCAAATGAATTTTGCAACACAGATTCGATAACTGAATCTAATTCTCTGAATGATAGATCGGGTGAAATTTTTAAAAGCATTGGGATTGTGTTAACCCCCAACTTTTTAGAGCGATTTATATTAATTTCACGAAGCCCTCTGAGAAGTGGGCAAAGATTTTTTGTTTCATGAAGCAATCGTAGACCAGGTGTATTTGGACTAGAAATATTTATTGTAAAGTAATTTGCATAATCAGCTAAATTATTAAAACATTTCAGATAGTCATCTAGTGCATTTTCAAGATGGGTATCTTTATTTTTTCCAATATTAATTCCCAAAGGAAGATGTTTTTTGGATTTTGCACCAGATTCTTTTAAACGTCTGGCAATTGCTTCTGCTCCATCATTATTGAATCCCATCTTGTTTGTAATGGCTTGATGTTCGGGATGCCTGAAAAGTCTTGGTTGCGGATTGCCGTTTTGTGCTAATGGTGTTACAGTGCCGATTTCAACATGGCCGAATCCCATAGCTTCTGCAGCACGCCAAAATTGCCCATTCTTGTCCATGCCTGCTGCTAAACCTACAGCAGTAGGAAATTTTAGACCGAATAAATCAATAGGATTATGACCGATTGGCCTGTTGCAATACCCCAATATTCGACAAAGAGACTTACTTTTACTCAGTTGACGCAATAGTTTTACAGCAGTTACATGTGATTTTTCCGGATCCTGAGTAAACAAGACAGGGCGAACTATATATTGATAAAATAGCCCCATTATATTAATACTTTAAGATTTAACATAAAATAGTGAGTTAAAATTAATTAACAATCTTGAGATAATTTAAAATTTATATAAAATTAATCTTTAAAAATAATTTAAATATGTCCATTGGGTTTGTCGTCAAATTTATAAAAATAATTGATCTTAAATAAATAATTAACAATTTTGTAATGAAAACGTTTAAATTAAGCTATTGACAGACTTCAATCACATATTATCGCTCATTTCAGAATCTTAAGATAAACAACCATTATAAGGTTAAATCCAGATAAAATTAGAGAATATTTAAAATGTCAAAATCTAGTCCTCAGCTCGATTGGTGTATAGTAAAAGTTAGTGATGATGAAAACTGGTGGGTAGAAGAAATTAGCGACCCTATTCATTGGGATGTCGATGGGCTTGGAATAGTCGACCCAAAACAGGTTACACATATAATTGACTTATGCGATTCTCTTAGAGTTTATGGGTTCGATCCATCTATATTAGAAGATGCATTTTTTAAATTTAGAATTGATAGTGCAACTAAAGATAAACGCGTTAAACTAAGCCGAGTTAAAGTTTCCATAATTGATGGCGATGAAGAGTTATTCGCTTTGCCAAATATTATGGATGAAGAAAAAGGACCCTACGCCGACTTTTTAGATCAGATTACAAAATTTAGGGTTAAAATGTTAAATGACCTTATTGATTTTGAACAAAAATTAACAATTGATGAGTTGGAAGATGAAATTAGAGAAAGACAAAATTCCGACCTAATGGAAGGGATACCTGTTCATTTCTTTAATGAAATTACAACTGTCTTGGAATATGTCCCTGAGGGATTTGAAGGTGATTTAGATGAAGAAATCAGTTCTTCATCTAAAAATAAAGATGCTGACCTAAATGAATTTCCTGAAATAGAAGTAGATGAGAAAATTGTCGAAGATGAGACAATGAAATGGGATGACGGTGGTGATAGTGAAAAAGACGAGGATGATATGGATGATATAGATGATGATATAATTATTAAAAAGCCTAAGCGTGGTCGTCCTAGAAAGACTTGATCTAAGTTTTAAAACAGTTGATAGTAATTGTTAATAAAAACATGAAAATTATATTTCATCATTCTATATGTACATTTTTCACTTTGTTGATTTTAAGTTTAAGTGGGTGTATAACCGGGGATTCAGGTTCTCATAATCCAAAACTAGAATCTACTATCTCTGTGGCTTTTTTACGATTTGGTGACAATTTGACTATTGATCTGCAAAGTATACCTGACCCTTTATCCTTAGATGCTCAAGTTGATGACCAAGGTTTTATTAGTCTAAGATATATTGGTAAAATAAAAGCTGTTGATTTAACTGCTTCAGAGTTAGCAAGTAAAATCAAACAAACATATTTAGATAAAAAAATATATACTGATATTGATATCTCTGTAACGCTTGCAGATCGGTTTGTTTATGTAGGAGGTGAAGTGCGCCAGCCAGGTAGAGTCCCTTGGAGTACAGATCTTACAATGACAAAGGCAATTACACTAGCCGGTGAATTTGGTCTCTACGCTAAAAAGGATGGGGTGATACTTAATAGGGATAATGGGAGTTATACTTTTGATGCAAAGTTAGCTTTAAGAAAACCTATTGAAGATCCGAAATTATTACCGGGTGACAGGATATCAGTTCCCAGATCTACTTTTTAAATTTTTTTGAGTCATTAGGGGAAAACATTATCCCCAATGCAATATAGATAAATTAAAATTAAACCCAATACCGATATGTACAAGTTACAGCACCTCATTGTATAATTCAAACACCACGTTATACATAAGATTTTATTGATTCAGTGAATTCTTGACTCGTAACTAAAAGGGTGTGAACTATTCGGGTCAGCATGAAAATAATAAAAACTATTTCTAGCAAAGAACTTCATAATGCTGTGGATCAATTGTCAGAACAGCTAGTTAAAAAGCATAAAAAATCCCGGAATTTAGTAATAATCGGTATTGCAAATGGAGGGGTTGCATTAAGTAAACTAATAGCTCAAAAAGTTAGCTCATTAATTAATAGAGAAATCCCGTCCGGTATTATTAATGCAGTTTTTCATCGAGATGATCTGGGCAGTAATCCTATTCCCAAAGATTTTTTTCGAACTCAATTACCTGTCGAAATTGATGATACAGAAATTATTTTAATTGATGATGTAATTTTTACCGGCAGAACTGTGCGTGCGACAATTGATGAAATTTTTGATCAGGGACGACCTAAGAGTATTGACTTTGTCGTCTTGTTGGATCGTGGTCACAGGTGCTTGCCCATACAACCTAACTATACCGGTTTTACAATTGACACAACTCTAGATCAAGTTGTTAAAGCCAATATAAATCTTGAAAATCCTTTAGAGGATAACCTAACTATTTACCAGAAATGACTGATAATTTTACTTGGAACCGAAAAGATTTTCTCAGTATTGAGGATTTAAGTAAAGATGAACTTGAAACGATTTTTGCATATGCTGATCAGTTTAAGCAGACACTGGATCGCACACAAAAAAAATTACCCACATTAAGAGGAAAAACGATACTTAATCTTTTTATGGAACCGAGTACTCGAACTAAAGTTGCATTTGAAATTGCAGCTAAAAGATTGAGTGCTGACGTCATTACAATTACAGGGGATGCCAGCAGTTTGTCTAAAGGGGAATCATTGAGAGATACTGCAAAAAATATTGCTGCATTAAATGCCGACGTGATAATCACCAGAAATTCTCATGCTGGTTCAGCTTATTATTTAAGTAAAATTGTAGACATACCGGTGATAAATGCCGGTGATGGAGCACACGAGCATCCGACTCAGGCTTTACTTGATTGTTTTACCCTGAGAGATCACTTTGGCGATTTAAAGGGATTAAATGTAACAATTTTGGGTGATATATTATTTAGCAGAGTTGCACGCTCTAATATTTGGGCGTTACAAAAATTAGGAGCTTCCGTGACACTTGCCGGCCCCGCCACATTAGTCCCAAAAAAATTTGAAGAATTCGGTGTTAAAGTTCATCATGATGTTGAAACAGCTTTGAAAAATTCAGACGCAGTTATGTTATTGCGAATTCAACATGAAAGACAAAGTTCAATTCATTTTCCTTCGTTAGGAGAATATACAAAAATGTTTGGATTGAATAAAAAACGAGCTGCACTCTTAAAACCTGAAGCGATTATTTTGCATCCAGGCCCTGTTAACAGAGGAGTGGAAATTGATTCACAATTAGCAGATTCTGAAAAGTCAGTAATTTTAAAACAAGCTACTCACGGAATAGTTTGTCGAATGGCTGTATTATTTTTGTGTGCTACAGCAGCTGCGAATAATTTAATGAATAAAATTTCAGCAAATGAATAATATTTTATGGATAAAAAGTGGAAAGGTTATTGATCCGATAAATAATCGAAATGATATCGGTGATGTTTTTGTTATTGATGATAAAATTGTTTCTGACCTCACTTCACAGCAAAAAAAAGAAGCTAAAATTTTAGATGCAAATGGGTTAGTTGTATCTCCGGGTCTTGTAGATATACATGTCCACCTGCGCGATCCAGGACAAACTCATAAAGAAAGTATAAAGACTGGTACATACTCAGCTGCCGCTGGTGGATTTACGACAATTGTCTGTATGCCAAATACTTCACCTCCAGCTGATAACGCAGGAACTATTCAACTGATAAAAAATTCAATTAGTAGTAGAGCTATAGTTAATGTTTATCCAACAGGCTGTATGACGATTGGTCAAAAGGGTGAAAAATTGGCACCGATTGGATCATTGAAAAGAGCTGGCGTTGTTGCTGTTACTGACGATGGGTTGTGTGTTCAAAATAACGAATTAATGCGGAGAGTTGTAGAATATGCTAACATGTTTGATCTTGTAGTTATGGATCATTGCCAGGATGCCGACCTTACTGATGGATCAGTTATGAATGAAGGGCATTGGTCTTTGCGTCTGGGTCTGAAAGGATGGCCGAATTCAGCTGAAGATATTATTGTATCCAGAAACGTAATTTTATCCAAATACTCCGGTGCTCATATTCATTTACAACACATTAGCTCTGCTCATTCAATTGAGATTATTCGCGAAGCAAAAAAGAATAATATTCGGATCACAGCTGAAGTCACACCTCATCATATTAGTTTAACAGATGAAAAAACTAAAGATTATAATACTAATTTCAAAATGAATCCCCCTCTTCGAACAGAAGAAGATAGAAAAGCTATCGTTAATGGATTGCTGGAAGGTGTTATTGACTGTATATCTACAGACCATGCCCCTCATAGTGACTATGAAAAAGACACAGTCTTTGATCAGGCTATGTTTGGTATAACCGGTCTTGAAACTGCATTAGCAGTTTCTTTAGAAACGTTGTACCATAACAAATTAGCAAGTCTACCAGATGTTATTAGTTGGATGACTTATAAACCCTCGAAAATTTTAGGATTAGAATCAGGGACATTAAACATTGGATCAGATGCGGATATTGTTTTATTTAATCCTGATGAAGAATGGTTAGTTCAAGCAGATAACTTTCAAAGTAAATCAAACAATTCACCATGGATTGGAGATAGACTTAGAGGTAAGGTAAATAGAACAATCGTAAAAGGAAAAACCGTTTGGGATGGAAAGAAAATAATTTCGTAAATGTGTAGGTTTGACGTTAATTATTCTTAAATTCAAAGTATCTACTCAACATGGCCTTGGACATCAATTATTCTTCTGACTTTCAGTGTAGGGCCTCCGCGACTCGACTGAGCTCGCCGTGGTCTTGCGGAGTTGCTTTCATTGTAGGGCCTCCGCTTGCGGAGTTGCCTGCAACTGCTGAATCTCAATACAAGGCATCGAACAACAGCTTTCGCAAAGCTACTGCTAGTCAAGAGTTCGAGCCCTACAAAATTAGATTTGAAAACTTGGTATTTATAAAAATACTGAGTAGTTACCTTTCAAAGCTATACAACAGGCTAATTTTTTACGGAGACCACAATTGATATTTGCTATACATGGAAGCTTCCGAATTTATAAAAGAAAACCCTGCATTTATAAAATATATTACTGGTCTGATAATAACTAGTGGAATTTGTATTTTAATATTTTTGGCGCGTTTTATATTTAAACATCAGGGGCAGACTTCAGAAAAAGTAATTTCATGGAATGTTAAATGGACAGATTTTGGCCTGTTGATTTGGCTAATTTTAATTTGGCTACTTTTTAGTTTTTCCGTAATGAGCAAGATATTTGCTGATAGCGATGATTCTTCATTCAATATTAATCAAATAATATATGGTGGTTTTAGTATGCATGTTGGTATATTAATAATACTATATTTATTTCAGAAGAAAAATAAATACTTACATTTTACTGAAAGTTTAAATTCAATAAAATTACCCGTTTGGAAATCGATGCCATTGGGGCTTTTTATTTTCTTCTGTGGCTTTCCATTTATCTGGCTTGTTAGTACGATATGGGGATTAATATTGTTAGTTCTAAAGAAGGAAGGGTATCCGGTCTCACTGGAAGCACAACCGATAATAGAAATATTTCAACAACTCACATCTGTAAAACTTTTTTTAGCTTTATCGTTTTTGGCAGTCGTCTCGGCTCCTATAACTGAAGAATTAATATTTCGTGGAGTCATATATCGATTTTTAAAAAGTAAATGTTCAGTTAGATTATCTATGTTAGCCAGCGCAGTTTTGTTTGCACTCATGCATTATAACATAGCAAGTTTTCCTGCATTAGTAGTTGTTGGACTATGCCTGTGTATTGCATACGAAGTCAGTGGAAATATTTTGACACCCATTTTCTTCCATAGTTTTTTTAATTTAAATTCTGTGATATTGATTACACTGCAACCGGAATTTCCCTTGGAGTTTAATTTTTAGAACAAAACTGTAATAGACAGGATTAACAGGATGGAATTTTTAATATTGATCAGAGATATACTGGTTCTGGAAAATAATTTCACAAAGTGATTTGAAAAAGTTATAAAGGCTCAAATTACATAGATTACATCGTCCAGCCGTCGTAGCAATAGGCTACTATGGCGGAGTAGGCTCACGTTTCTCCTCGCAATGACAACGGTGTTTTCATTTGTCATTGCGAATTCGACTTTAGTCGAATGTGGCAATCCAGCTGACTTTTTGTGAAATTAATTCCTGGAATCAGAATATATTGTCATCGCGAGGAATAAAGTAACGTGGCGATCCATGAAATCCTAGTTAGGATTTTCTTAAAATATTTAAGGATAGAGGAATGCGACTAGTGCATCCGCTTTGAAATCAAATATATACTATCAATTACCTCATTGTTATTTGTAAACCGTGCTACTTATTTAATCAAAACCCCGCGGCAGAGCCACAGGTCATCACAAGTTAAATAATTTAACTTTGTTATTTACATCGTAAAAATTATATGAATAATCCAAAATTTATGCAAACGCCTGATTAAAATAACCCGTCATCTCTTAAATCATAAATGTCATCTCAATTTAAAACGCTATTCACATTCATATCCATCTGCTGTGCAATAGTACAATGCAATGTGCTACTGGCTATCAGTTTCTCCACTGAAATCGAATGGCAGAATAATTCGGGAAACTTTAGTATTGAAACCTTTGATTCGCTTATCACTGAAAGCAGTCTTGCCGTCATGTCACTGCCAAGTTTAGGGATTGCATTTGAAAGACTCAATGACAGCAGCAGTTTTCCGACACTATTCCCTCGAAACCAGGTCGGCGGTAACTCAGTTTCAGAACCTTTCGTTCTCCTGAATGACAGCAATTTATCGTTGCCGGGCTTAGGCTCCATTAATTTTCTGCCCGTTAATTCAACTAAACCTATTACTGCAGTCGGTTACTGGAATACCGGACAAGATGATGCGACACAACTCCGACTCTTCGACAATATGGGTAACTTACTCGAGAGTGCTGACTCTGCAACCGGATTGAGTTTCATTGGCATTGTCTCTAATACTCCTGTAGCCAGAGTGGAAATTGGCAGTGTCGGAGGAAATGGTCTGTTTACCATCGATAATCTTCAGGTTTCGACTATTCCAGAACCGACAACAGTAATGTTGATACTAACAGGTATTGTGTTCATTTTAGTCTATCGTCAATTAACTTCAACAGAGTGAAATTAAAAATGTCTGGAAATATTTCAGGTATATTTCGTAATCGAAATCAAAAACTCCTGTCATTGCGAGTCCACATGTGGGCGAAGCAATCCATCACTATCATTTTATTCTACTGCACATCATTCTTTTCCTCACTATCCGCCGCTGACAACCTCACACTACCATTCTGGCTGCAAACTCCATCTGATGTCGTGGCTCTGCAATTTGATGTTTCCGTCACAGAATCCTCCATAACACTTTCTGACCCGTCGCTTGAAGCTGGCGCTGTTTCACACACTATTCAATTTGCCGATATCGATACCGCGAAAAAACGCTATCTTATCTATTCACGTGATGGACATAGCTTGACAACCGGACGTTTTTTAGGAGTGGCTCTCAATATGAATCAATCCACTAATCTCGGTGATGTTCAAGTAACCATTTCCAGCCCCGAGTTTTCGGATGCTGATGGCAACTCAGTTTCAGCACAAGTGCTGACACCGCCGATAGTCGTAATTGAACGCCCAAAATCATCACGCGGTTTTCGCAATACAGATGATGTTAAACTTGTCGCTGATGCCGCCGATCCAGATGGTACAGTTTCAAAAGTTGAATTTTTTATCGACGAAACCAAAATAGCGGAAACAACAAGCGCTCCGCATCAAACCAACTGGACACCTGATGCCAATGGCCGCTACACGCTGACGGCAGTTGCCACTGATGACAATGGTTTGACTAACACAACAACGGAAAAGCAAATACAAATATTTTCTCTCAATCAATTATCCACATTTCAGGAATTCAAAAACCTTTATTTCAGGGGCGAAACCAATATTCCCTCAATGACAGACCCAATGGTCGATCCGGACAACGATGGAATCATTAACTTTTTGGAATACTTTCTCAATCTCGATCCATTTGAACCGGATAGTAAAAGTTTACCTGTCCCAAAAATTATTGATGAAGGAAATAACCGTTATCTCGTTTATCGATTTACCAAATTAACTGCGCCATTTAATGTGACTCCACCGGACGTTATATTCAATGTGCAAAAATCGACCGATTTGGCTAACTGGAAAAATGTCTCTCCTATTCAAATGAAATTCTTCAGCAACAACGATGGCACCGAAGATGTTGAAGTAAAAATCCCGCTGCTAGAACAAAACGACAGCCAATCGTTTATTCGCATAAATGTGCAGCAAAACTGAGTAAAAATTGAATGATAAAAATGAAGCATACATGTTTGAATGACAAACCAAACGATTCTGAAAAGAGTCGAAGTGTAGGGCTTGATCTCACTGCCGTTGACTTAAGGACTTCTGGAATTGTAGGGCTTGACCTTGGTCAATGCCTGTTGAGTTGCCGTAATTACGCCAGTCGTGTTCCAGCGTATTGCTTTGTCGTTTCACTCCTCGCAAAGACAATCTTAAAATACACTTTGTCATTGCGAGTCCTGCTAAAAGCAGGGCGAAGCAATCTATCACTATTGGAGGAGGAAATCGATTTCAAATCAGAGAATCCATATCTGAAGGAAACATCAGGAAATTTCACAAGTTAAATAAAAATGAAACGGTTTTTTAAAAATAACCCTACGACTAGTAATCAGTCATCAAATAAAAGACCGGTAATTCTCGATAACATCCTTATCAGGTGGAACGCGTTGTCCTCAACGCGTTTTCGTACGTGTAGCAACATCGTTCGTCAAACACTTAGCGCGTTAGGGATAACGCGCTCCACCATAAATTTTCCAATATCAAATAACCACTCTTTTATTCATAGACTGAGTACTAGCGTCAAAACTAAATCTGGCAGGCTTAATCATTTAAAACAATATTTCTTTCTATCATTATTTGCTATCATATTTGCCGCAAATCTCGGCCACGCATTTCCACAAAAACTCGGTGATCTCGATGAGGACAATAAACCAACGGTTCGCGACCTGATTAAATTAATCAATCATGTTAACGGGACGACCCCGCTTCCAGAAAATATGCGAGGCTTTGCAGATATCAATAAAGATGGTAAAGCTGATCAGTCTGATGAAACAGCTATTATCGACGCTATACTCGGCTCAACAGAATTGCCGAAAGCTGAAGCAGGTTTGGTTACCGAGTTTTCTCCAAATAATGGAGAAAGAATGGTTGCCTTGAATCGCAAGGCTATTATTCGATTTGATCAAGAGATCAATCCTGCCACAGTTACTGCTGACTCATTTTATCTGATTGCAAATGGTCAAAAAATTCCTGGGGGAATTCGTGTATCATCAACGAATAGATTTGCCACCTTTATTCCAGATCAATCATGGCAGTCATCCACTGAAGTGCGATTGGTTGTAGAGGGTAATCTTATTCTGGGATCATTGGGCATTCCTTTGGATGCAAATAGTAACGGATTACCTGGAGGAAGAGCCACAATGGATTTCAGAACTGTTCCCAATACACAAATATCAGGAACGGTGGTTTTCGGTTTTGTATATGCCAGTGAACCTGGACCATCAGGTGAAGATTTGCCTCTTGAAGGCGTTACCATTCGAGTGGACGGAATGGAAGAGTTGAACGCAGTCACGGACTCTACGGGTAAATTTACCTTAGTTGATGTGCCAGCACCGGAGTTTTATGTTCATGTCGACGGTTCCACGGTAAGCCACGTAAGCGGGCAAATCATATCGAATAATGGGTATTATCCCAATGTCGGTAAACCCTTTCATAGTGTTCCGGGTCAAACAACTCAAATTGAATTGAATGGAGAACCCTTTAACATTTATTTACCGTTCATTCTCAACGAGGCAATACACGATATAACGCCAGGAGAATCTATGACGATTAAATTGCCTGATACTCAAATTGCCGATGATACTGATTTGGCATTAGTATCTCTAACGATTCCTGCCAACAGTCTTGTTGATGATGACGGTAGTCCTGGTACAACTGTAGGCATCTTTCGAGTCGATTCGGATCGCCTTCCTGCCCCGCTTCCAGATGGGCTTGAGCATAGTTTTGATATAACGATTCAAGCTGACGTAAGCAATTTCGATGTGCCAGCACCAATTACTTTTCCAAATGTTGATAAATTAGCACCGGGTGAAAAGACAATTCTGTTCTCTTTTGACCACCAGAAAGGCGAGTGGGTTGCAGTTGGAACTATGACTGTTTCCGAGGATGGACTAACTGTAGTTTCAGATAATGGAGTAGGTGTTCGTGCCCCTGGTTGGCATGGCCAACAGCCAGGAACAATACTAATCCCACCCCCTCCCTTACCACCATCACTATGCCCAATTCCAATGATACTTAATCCAGAGTTATTAAATTGCTATGATAAGGTAATGGATGATTATACAGAAAATGTAACTCTATGCTTTATTGCAATTATATTTCCAAATGCAATGATAACAATTCCATCGTGTATTCTAGGTGTTACCGGAAAGATGTTATTCGATAGACAGGACTGTTCAGACAGTCATACTCGTTGTACTATTCCAAGAAACCCTCGCTTATTTAACATAGCACCTATAAATCAGAATGTGTCTGTGGATGATGCAACGAGAGAAAAAATAGATCAAATTAATGTATTACTCAATGATATATCCAATCTTACTTACCCATTTTCAATTAAAAACGAAGTAATATCCAAAGATGCAGAATTACAAATTAAAAATCTAACACAGCAGGCAGAAATGATAGCTAATGGGAACTTAGATTCATTTATCGAAAGTGTTAATATCGAACATGAATCTGTATTAGATGAAATAGAAGTCAATGCACCAGACTACCCAATATTATTTTTAGCAAATATTGTCGATAACGATAATGTTTTTCAAATACGAGGTAAAACTGAACCGTTTGGCCAGTATCAACTATTTATACAAAGAGACAGTAATGTATATATTACATTCTATGATCCTATTAAAAATCAAATAGGTTTTGCTTCATCCTTTTTAAGGCAAAATACAGAATATGACTTCCCTCGTTTTATTCTTAGACCAGTTGGTAAATTATTAGACTTTGATAATGATAATTTAGTTGATATAGCGGAGTTAGTAATTGGCACAGATGCAAATAACCCAGATACTGACAACGATGGAATCAAAGATGGGGCAGAAGTTGAGCAAGGGCTTGACCCTCTAGATGACCGCGGATTCCCGACTGGTATCATTTCCAGTCTCCCGCTCATGGGAGAGGCGAAAGAAGTTGTAATTCAAGGTTCGATTCTGCAAGCAGAAGGGCAAACCGCATATATCGCAACCGGTTCACATGGCCTTGCAATTGTTGATTCTACCCAGTTCAACAACCCTATTGTTCTTGGGCAATTGGATTTACCTGGTATCAATGTCGATGTAGCAGTTGAATCCAGGTTACAAATGGCAGTTCTTGCTGGGAGTACGGGAGGGCTGCATTTTGTAGATGTTAGCGATCCAATGCTTCCAACTCTAATCAAAACTATAAGTATCAACGCTAACCTTGTAGTAGTTTTGGAAGGCGTTGCATATGTTGCTGTCGGTTCGCAACTCCGTTCTTATGACATGGCCACAGGTGATAGACTGCAAACATTAATACTAGATGGTGTCGATCTTACCGGTTTAGCCTGTGAAGGACTCACTCTGTATTCAATGGATACCAACCGAATTCTAAGAGCCATAGACATCAGCGGCTTGGAAATGATTGAACTTGGTTCCGTTCAAATGCCGGATGGAGGAGGGAGGCTGTTCGTTGGAAACGGAATTGCATACGCTGCTGCGACCAACAATAACCGAGGAGGCTTTGCAACAGCAGATGTTTCGATTCCCGATAATATTGTGATTCTAAGCGGTTCTGATGTACCCTCTGGATTCGTCGCACCCAGAACACACATTGTTGCCAACGGCTCTGGGATTGGGATTCTGGTGGGCAGACCAACGTTTGGCAACATCAATGCTTTCGACTTAATGGATCTTTCTGATCAAGAAAATACCGATTCCTTGTTGACACGAATCATTTTGCCGGCCCGGCCAAATAGTGTGACAATCGGTGGGGGTATCGCATTTGTCGCGAACGGCACGTCGGGACTCCAGATTGTGAATTATCTCTCCTTCGACAGCCAGGGACAAGCGCCTGATATTGTCGAGATCGATACGGCCTTTATCGATAAAGATTTAGATACGGAAGGTGTTCAGGCTGAAGAAGGAAAACGGATATCCATTGGTGCAATGCTGCATGATGATGTTCAAGTAAGAAACGTGGAATTTTTCGTTGATGGTGAATTAGTCGCTTCGGATGTAACATTTCCATTTGAACACCGAATGGTTGTACCGTTAATTGAACAACAAAATACGCTTACACTTTTAATCAACGCCATTGACACCGGAGGCAATGAAACATTTTCCAGTGAAGTTATAGTCGAAATTATAAAGGATGCAACACCCCCAAGGATTAAACGAAAATCACCTCTACCTAATTCAGTATTAGGTAACGTTGATGAAGTGTCCGTTGCCTTTAGCGAATTAATGGATTTAACAACGCTAAGTTCATCATCAATATTTATTGAAGAGGCTGGCACAGACAAAAGGTTTGGCACTGATGACGATCAAACATTATCTGCAACGATTAACTGGAGAGAAGAAATATTCACTGCAACATTGGACTTCTCAAATGTCCTTACCGCTGGTTTTTACAGAGTAAATGCTACAGATTCCTTAACGGATTTAGCTGGTAATCCTATAGAAGCGAGTGAGCAATGGACATTTCGCATATTTGATATTTCTGACGACAGAGACAACGATGGAGTTCCTGATGATGTTGAAACACTTCTCGGGCTCAATCCCGATGATCCCGACACTGACGGAAATGGAATCGTTGATGGTTTGGAAGATTTTGACAATGATGGTTTGGTCAACTTGCTTGAAATTTTAACAGAAAACGATCCAACAATCGGTGACAGCAATAACAATGGAATCATTGATGGAGAAGAAGATACTGACCGTGATGGCTTGAAAGACGTTGATGAGTTTTTGATTCATAATACGGACTTTTTGAATCACGATACAGATAGAGACGGTTTCAATGATGGTGATGAATTTAATCATAAGTCAGACCCACTCGATCCCAATAGCTTACCGCCGAACTTAGCTTCGGGGATAATGCTATCGGTCAACAATATATCTTTAGTTCAGGAAGGCATATTTATTGGATCGCCGATTAGCGTGCGCAATGATTCGATACAAGGTGAGAGTGAATTTTCTGCGGCTGTATCTGTGTTTAATAAAAATCTGGTAATTAGTGATGGGCAGGCGTTTAGTGGAACAGTCAGTGTGCGTAACGAAGCTATTCAGGGAGACAACGAATTTTCCGGATTTGTTTCTGTGTTCAATAACCGTTTGGAGATTGATGAAATTGCAGGAACTCTAACCGTATTTAATAGAGGGTTGGTAATCGGCGATGGTATTGCTATCGGTGGGTCACTCAGTGTCTGGAATAATACTTTACAGGGCGACAGCGAATTTTCAGGGTCCTTTTCTATATTGAATAAAAACATGGTAGTTGACGATATTTCAGAAACGCTGACTGTATTTAATATAAGTCTGGTATTTGGTGACGGTTTTGTATTTGGCGGGCCACTCAGTGTGCAAAATCATGCTACTCAGGGTGACGATGAAATTTCGACGTCTCTCTCCGTTTTCAATCAAGAACTGGTAGTTGTCGATGGACAAGCGCTAGGAGAGACACTCAGTGTTGAAAATCAGGTAATACCGTATCTCAATGAAGGTGTTGTCCAAGGGGGCGTATTAAGTGTGGAAAATTTAAATGAATAATCTATAACATCAATATTAATATTAACTAATTAAAATCATGAATAAAATAAGTAATAAATATCCAATCAACCAATTAAAATGGGGATTAAATCTACTGATTATAACCGCAATGTGTAACGTGACCAATGCCCAAAACTTTGACAGTGGCTCAGATGGTTCGGACGGTGAACTAAGTCTTTCAAGTACGGACGCAGAGCCGATTGTTTTTGATCCAGGTTCATATGAGCCTCCATTAGATGCCGATGGGGATGGCGTATTTCATTTTACAACAATAACGATTGCTGAAGGTACAACTGTTCGTTTGATTGGAAGTCAGCCCATTATCTGGCTTGCTTCGGGGGATGTGACTATTGATGGGACGCTTGATTTAAGTGGGCAAGATGGAGGTGGTAGCGATGTTATAGCCCTACCCGGCGCAGGTGGTTTCAGTGGGGGACGTGGAAATAATCCGCCAAATGCCGCACAAAATGGTAATGGACCCGGAGGTGGTCTTTTTCTTGGAAGAGCAGGTGGAGGGGCAGGACATGCTCAAAATGGTTTAGATGGAATTACTGATTCTCATGGAACTGCCTATGGAAATCCATTCTTACTTCCATTGTGGGGTGGCTCTGGTGGCTCTGGTGGTGGAGAAACCGCAAATATTGGTGGAAGTGGAGGGGCTGGTGGAGGCGCTATATTGATTGCCAGCAACAAAATTATTACTGTGAATGGCAGTATTAATGCAAATGGTGGTAATGGTGGTGAAGGTGTTATTGAAAATGATAATGGAGGCGGTGGAAGTGGAGGAAGTATTCGCTTGATTGCTTCGCAAATTAGCGGTAGTGATACTGGTAGCATAACCGCAATGGGTGGTAAAATTAGTTCATCTGGAGATGGATCAATCGGTCGAGTAAGACTGGAAAGCTTTTACACTAGTTTTAACGGTATAGTTAATCCGGTAACTTTTTCGACACCAGGACTGGTTTTTCTTCCAGCTGATGCGACTCCAATCAGGGTAGTCAGTATCGGCGGTGATCCAGTACCGGCAACTACTACCGGTAGCTTTAGACCAGCTGATGTCACCATAAATAAAGCGGGAGAAGTGGACATTGAAATTGAAGCAAAAAATGTGCCGGTCGGAACTGTTGTCAACCTGAATCTCTGGAATGAAACAGTGGGAAATATTAAAGTTGATTCAACCCCTCTGACTGGAGAATTTGAAAAATCAACTGCAACAGCAAAAGCGACAATTCCTCACGGGTTTTCCAGATTTCTAATCGAAGCGAAATGGGATACGGGGAGTGGGGAATGAATTTAGTACCGAGGAATGCAATGACGACATTCTTTATAGTGAATGGTGAATTAAGATTTATACCGAGCCCAATGGGCGACATACTTCAATTAGTACCGATGAGTAAAATGACAACATCTTACAATTTGAAAATTGAAATAGAATGAATAACAAAAATAAATCTTTGCGTTCATTGCGGGCTTTGCGGTTAATTTTATTAATAGTATTAATTAATTCTCAAACTGCTTTTTCACTAACGTCGATAAAGTTAGGAGAAAGTAGTGGATTGGCAGGTAATCAAGTAACTGTGCCGGTAACGATTAATCTTGGTGAAAGTGTAACTGCGCTACAATTAGATATTTTGCATAATCCAAATATCGCCAACGTCGGTTTTATTGAAACAGGAGATTTTTTCTCAAACCACAAAATGAGTTTTCAGGATGTTGACGTGGGGATGACGCGTGTGGTTTTTCATTCAGACAATAATCATTCAGTTAGTTCCGGCCATCTAATCAATATTCCGGTTACCTTCAATCAAACAGTGGATGAGAATAATAGAAGTTTAAGTTTAGGGAATGTGATTTTTTCTGATCGGAATGGAAGTCAAAGATCAGTTTCACTGATTCCACACACTAGAGTTACTGATCCTGATATGGATACGGCTTATATGTTAAATGATGCGATTCAAGTCACTGCAATAGCAATTGACACAGATAACGAAATTACACAGGTAGAGTTTTTTGCCAATGGCCAAAAGTATGATTTCACTTCAACATCTCCATATTCTACAACATTAACAGCTAATAGGTTGGGAGAGGTTCTGTTGACAACGATTGCCACAGATACTGAAGGTAATCGTACAACTTCACAGCCAGTGGCAATAGGGGTGGGATTTCCTAGTAAGTATGCTTCGTGGAGAGAACGTATTTTTTCAACGGTTGATCGTGATATTGACTCATTATCCGGGTTATTTGCCGATTTTGACAAAGATGGATTATCAAACTTTTTGGAATATGCGCTAGGACTTGATCCTGCTTTATCTTCAATAAATCGATTGCCGATTCCAAAAATGGAAACAAGTATTAATGAAGACTATCTAACCCTGACATATCGCAGACCTAACCAGATAACTGATGTTAATTACTTCATTGAAGTTTCCGATAATTTTATCGATTGGAAGTCTGGAGGGAGCAACACAGTTGAAATGAGTAATGATATGGTTGGTGTCTTTAATGAGATAACTGTAAGAGACTCAATCCCACTCAAAGATAAAAACGCTCGCTATATGCGGTTGAAGGTTGAGAAAGTAGAATCAGTAGAATAAAATGACGATGTTTTATTATCGGAATGTATAGTAGACAAATTACTGAAAATAATTATGCTTCTAAAATAGATGAAACCAAGAGTCTATATTGAAACAACAATACCGAGTTTTTATTATGAAGTTCGACAAGAAGCTGATATGGTCGCAAGAAAAGAATGGACACGACAATGGTGGGATGAACACACTCAGCAATATCAATTATTTACCAGTATTCCAGTATTAGAAGAACTGTATAAGGGAGATCATCCCAAGAAGAACGAGACGATTGAATTACTCAACTCTCTTCCTCTTCTCCCGGTTGAAGATGAAATAATTGATATTGTTAAAGAGTATATTGATCGATTTGTAATGCCTCAAAATCCTGTTGGTGATGCACTCCATTTGGCGCTTGCATCATATCACCATTGTCACTTTATTCTTACTTGGAATTGCAGGCATCTCGCAAATGCAAATAAATTTGAGAGTATTCGACATTTGAACACAATGCTTGGCTTGTTTGTTCCGAGTATTGTTACACCATTAGAGTTAATAAATATAAATGAGGAAGCATAATGAAAAGAGACATTGCAATTGAAGAAATAAGAGAAACCAGAAAAAAAATATCAAACGAATTTACTGATAACCCTAAAGCCTTAATTCGGCATTATCAGGATTTAGAGGAAAGTTATAAAGATAGAATGTATATTAAATCTGATAAAGCAAATTCTATTAGAACGCCTAACTTGAATGATTAATAATGTATTTTAATTAGCTGAATTTTACCCTTCGTGACCTTGGTGCTCTTCGTGGTATAAAAAAAATGAAGCACAGAGGACACGAAGAGCACGAAGGAATGTATTTAGAAATATCTTAAGGTTTGAACAGTGATTTAGCTTTAATGAAAAAGAAAATCTACATTGAGACAAGTGTTGTCAGTTACTATGTGGCAAAGCTGTCAAAGAATATAGTAATTGCCGGCCACCAGGCTTCAACTGTTGGTATGTGGAAAATTCTTGGGTCATACGATGTATTTGTGTCTGATATTGTTACATGGAATTTTAAACATATTAACAATCCCTTTACCAAATTGATGATTCGACAAATTGTGAAAAATAGTGGATATTATTGTCCTGAGATTTGTTCACCGGATGAACTTTTAGGAGATGATGTATGAAAGATCCAATTATAGAAGAGATACGAAAAATTCGCAATGAACATGCAAAGCGGTTTAATTACAACCTCAATGCCATCTGTGAGGACTTTATTTCGCATCAGGAACAATACGGTGATAGACTGGTTAGACTGAGTCCCAGGAGGATTAATAAATCAGATTATAAAACAAAACACAGCTCAAAACAGACTGAACCTAAAAATTGAACGGTAGATACCGAAAATTCTTAATGAGTTAAATGAATAATAAATATAAATCTTTGCGTGCATTGCGATCTTGTTATGTTTGATGTCACTTCGTTCGGTACTCGTTCCACTCGTTGAGGTGTCGGAATATGTTCCTCGGTAGCGGTTAATATCACGGTTTTCTCAATGGCAACTTGCAAGCTCGAGGCAGGGTCAAATTTTTAGTTATTCAACCTTACTATTCCAGGCATTTTACACGGAGTAATTCTAGATGGTTCATAATATTCGAATCATTTTTAACCTCACTTAGAGGTTGCAGGTGAGTGGTGATGTATTCCCAGTCCAACGTTACAGGTGTTTGCTTTTGTAGTATTGTCTCAATATCAAGCCAATCACGTGATCTATTGGCAAACGCTTTATAAATAATCAAATCCTCGGCGGTGCATATTTTGAAATCAAAATTCTTGCCAAAATTAACAACTATTGCTCGGTCTATTACAAGTTCTTCAAATGGCAATGCTGCGAGTGCTACATCAATGCCGAAATTATTACTTGTTTTCAATAGCAAAACTCGGTTATCCAATGCAAACTCTGCGGGATTTTCAATTCTGGAACGATACTGTTTGAGAAGTGTGTCTATATATATTTTTTCATTTCCATAACCCGTTAGTAGTGAAATATCAACATCACGAGTCAGTCTTGGTTCGCCCAATTTTAGTACGGCCAAACCACCAATGAAGCAAAAATTCCATCCATTGTTATTACAGAATAACTGTAAATCTTTTGCATCCGTAAATAATGAATTCACTTACCGGATTTTCCTACAGCTAGCATTTTAAAATAACGCTGTTGTTCGATGAGCCCTGACCATGGTATGGGAGGGTTTTCATGGACGGATTGTTCCAATACATCATTAAATGCTTCAACTAGGTTTTCAGTTGAACCCTCTCTCATTTCCTTTATTCGTAATTGCTCAAGTACTGGAGTTGCACGCTTCCAAGCTTCTGCCCATTCCTTGACTGATAGTTCTTTTGATTCTTCAGTTGTACGCATTAGAACATTAGCATTGTAAGTTGATGTTTGAAAGTCAAGAAACAAGTAGATTATAAAATGAATTCTAACTTCTATTAACTTGAATCCGCTTACACAAAATAAAGATCAATCCATCGGTATTTTTACTGAAACAATTCTGCTTCAAAAAATAAAGAATTGGCTGGGGGCATCAGTGCCAGATTCTCCGTTTGGTATGGGAGATGATTGTGCTGTTATTCCAAATGATTTTAAAACAAATTTAATAACTGTAGACGCTTTATACTATAAAACACATTTTGACGATTCAGTGCCGCCAGAGAAAGTCGGGACTAAGTTTTTAAATCGAAATATTAGCGATATCGCTTCAATGGGGGGACAGCCGAAATTAGCTGTTATTGGTTTAACACTCCCTTCTTCTGTTTCAATTGATTGGCTGAATAAATTTTGCCTTGGTCTATCTGAAACAGCTAATGAATATGAGACTCTAATTGTTGGCGGAGATTTATCTGAAAGTGACACTACGCTGGGTGGTCATCTAACGTTACTAGGTTACTCAGGAAATCCAGTAACGCGTACAAGGTCAGTCGAAGGTGATTTGATATTTGTTACTGGAGAATTGGGTGGAAGTATATTGGGTAAACATTATAATTTCAGACCTCGAGTTGCAGAAGGAAGATGGTTGTCCAATCATTCAGCTGTACATTCGATGATCGATTTATCAGATGGCATGATGAAAGACTTACTCGAATTAATTCCAGAAGATTGTTGTGCAGAATTAAATCTAAAAAATTTACCGATAAGTGATGCGGCAATTAAACTTTCTAATAAAACAAAATTATCGAGTGAATATCATGCGGTCTCTGACGGCGAAGATTATGAATTACTTTTCACAGTTGATAATGAGATAAATAAAAAAGAGTTTTTTGAAAAGTGGCAGTCAATTTTCAAAACTCGGCTAACGTATTTGGGGATATTGAAAAGCGCCGATAAGAAATTTGAAAATAAAATAATCGATTTTGAAACAGGAAATCCAATACAATGGGAAAAAGGCTATGAGCATTTTGGAAAAACTTAAAATTGGCGTAGTAACTAAAAGTCCTGAAGAAACAGAAAAACTAGCGATTGAGTTATCTAAAGAAATTCCTGTTGATAGTATTATCACATTGTCAGGTGAACTTGGAGTAGGGAAGACAGTATTTGTTAAAGGTTTAGCAAAAGCTTGGGGAATTGAGGAAACTGTAACGAGTCCGACATTTAATATTTTTACAGTTTATAATGGAGTTAGAAACTTAGTGCATTTTGACGCCTACCGATTGACTGATCCATCTCAGATAGAAACATTGATGATAGAGGATTTTTTAGAATCACCCTATTGCCTGGCAGTTGAATGGCCGGAGAAAACAGGAAGCTGGTTACCTGATGATTGTATAAAACTAAATTTTTCTATAATAGGAGAGGGGAAGCATCATTTCATTTTAGAGTAAACTAGTGGTGTCCACCAAACAGTCTATAACTTATAATATTTTTGTATTTATTGTAGGGCCTCCGCGACTCGACTGAGCTCGCCGTAGTCTTGTCGGAGTGCCTTTAATTGCTGAGTCTACGGACAAGGCATCGAACAAGTTC